>SVRG01000135.1 GCA_015064965.1 Oscillospiraceae bacterium | reverse complement strand
CTTATCCTTTGAGATAAAGTTTTCTACCTCCACTGCATCGCCGACCGCATAAATATCGTCATCCGAGGTTTTCATACTATCATTAACCGAGATAGCGCCTTTCACGCCGAGCTTTAACCCGGCATCCTTTGCAAGTGTGTTCTCGGGCGCAACACCGATAGAAACAATCACCATATCCGCCTGAATTTTCGCGCAATCGGTGATGACATATTCGCCGTCAACGCTCTTTACATCAGCGCCGAAAAGCAGGTTGATGCCTTTTGCTCTGAGATTTGCGTGAATAAAAGATGCAATATCGCGGTCGAGAATGTTCAATAAATGGTCGCTTCTCTGAATGACAGTAACATCAATTCCGCGCACTTTGAGGTTTTCCGCCATCTCAAGACCAATGAAACCGCCGCCGATTACGGTCGCAGTTCTGACATTGTTGTTATCGGAGTATTCGCGGATTTTGAATGTATCCTCAACCGTGCGGAGTGTGAACACATTTCCGCAATCGCCCTTGCAGAAATCGGGAACGACAGGCTTTGCGCCGGGAGATAAAATCAGCTTGTCATAACTTTCTTCAAAGGTGTTGCCGTTTGTTTTATCAGTAACCGTAACGGTCTTTCTGTCACGGTTGATGGAAATAACCTCGTGAAGGGTTCTGACATCAATTCTAAAACGGTTCCAAAATCCCTCGTGAGTCTGCAAAAATAAGTCTTCCTTATCGGGAATTTCACCGCCGATGTAATATGGCAGACCGCAGTTTGCATAGGAAACATAACCGCTTCGCTCAAAAATGATGATTTCCGCCTTTTCGTCAAGGCGACGAAGTCTTGCCGCAGCCGTAGCACCGCCTGCAACACCGCCAACTATAATAACTTTCATCCTCGCACCTCCGTTAAGAAATCTCTTTTAACGCCTTTTTGAATTGGAATGTAAAAAGTATTGCCGTAAATGTAACGGCGATTATATCCGCAACGGGTTCTGCCATATAGACCGCTTTTGTTTTGTCTGCAAAAAGTGCCGGCATAATGTAAATCAGCGGAAGAAGCAACACGAACTTTCTTACAACCGCAACAATGATGGAGTTTACCGCCTTGCCGAGGGAGGTAAAGGTCATCTGGCAGGCAATCTGAATGCCGAATAAGCAAAGTCCGCCGAGATAAATCCTGAGCATCGGGGCTGCAAACTTTGCAAGAGCTACATCCGATGTAAATATCTTGACAAAAGCATCGGGCGCAAGCATAACCGCGGCCCAAAGCGCTATGGAATAGGTAAGGCAAGTGATCAGGAGCAAACGGAAGGTTTTCTTGACTCTTGCCGCATTTTTTGCGCCGAAGTTGTAGCTTGTTATCGGCTGTGCGCCTTGCGCAATGCCCTGAAGCGGAAGCATTGCAAACTGCATAACGCTCACCATAATCGTCATTGCGCCGACCGCAATATCACCGCCGTATTTGAGAAGCGATGAATTAAAGCAGACGGAAATAACGCTCTCGCTCGACTGCATTACAAACGCCGCCGCACCGAGTGCGATGCAAGGCAGGATTATTTTTGCTTCCAGCTTTAAATTCTCACGTCTTATGCGAAGCTGCGTCTTTTTACCGCAAAGGAAAGATATAATCCACAAGCAGGAAAGCATTTGCGAAATGATTGTCGCAAGTGCCGCACCGCGAACGCCCATATCAAGACCGAAAATGAATATCGGGTCAAGCGCTATGTTGCAAACAGCACCGATAATTACCGAAATCATCGAAACACTAGTAAAGCCCTGCGCCGTGATGAATGTATTCATACCCAAGGTCATCTGCACGAACAGAGTACCTATCGCATAAATGCTCATATACTCGGTTGCGTAGCCGATTGTGTTTTCGCTCGCACCGAAGGCGAGGAGCAAATCCTTGTTCCATATAAGCAAAACCGCAGTCAGAACCAAAGATACAACAATTTGCAAACTAAAGCAGTTGCCGAGCGTCTTTTCCGCAGTGTCAATCTTCTTTTCACCCATGAAGATTGATGCTCTCGGCGCACCGCCCGCGCTTACGAGCGCCGCAAAAGCAGAAACGAGCATAATAAGCGGCATACACACGCCGACACCCGTGAGTGCAAGGCTTCCGTCGCCCGGCATATGACCTATGTATATGCGGTCAACGATGTTGTAAAGCATATTGATAAGCTGTGCCACCACCGTCGGGATTGACAGCCTGAAAAGAAGCCTTCCGATAGGCTCCGTCGCCAAAAATTCTTTTCTGTTTTCCATTTTACTAAAACACCTTATTTTCGCTTGTAGTTTAACCAAATTACGCTACTGTTGTACTGCTTGATTTCTTTTAATTCAAAGTCTGAAACCGAGCTTGCCATAAAGAGTGGCTTATCTTCTGCATCTGCAACAATCGGCGCAACGACAAGACTTAACTCGTCAATCACACCTGCGCGCTCAAAATAGCCGTTTACAATGCTTCCACCCTCTAATAGCAGGGAAGAAATATCTGTAAGGCTATATAGCTTTGCAGTTGCGATGTGAACATCAATTTCGGTTTCACCTGCGAAGATATACGGAATCTCCATAGCCTGTAAATAGCCGAGATACCGCCCGTCAGCCTGCTCGGTAAGGACTTCGATTATCTGCGCATTGTTATATCCCGGGTCTTCGTCAATAATTTTATTGCTTTTCCAGCCGAGCTTGCCTTTCGGATCAAAGCTGACGGCATAGAAGCCGGATAAATTATCGGGGATAAAATCATCTTTGCTTTCGATAAGCGGATATTCCGTTAAATCGGGATACCAACCGCCGGTGAAGCTGCTTTCCATCGTCACACGACCGCAGATAAAGCCGTTTGCACCGTTTCTATTGTATTCACTGTTTAATTCATAATAAACATCCGTCGCCGCCTCGCACTCCGCTCGGGATAAAAACTCCCCCGTAACCTTCCCGTCAATGGAAGTTACCATATGGCAAATTATGTATGGTTTAGGCACGTAATCACCTCTTGTTATATTGCATCGGCTGCATTGTGGTAATTATTTCTTCAACAGTTAAGTTTTCCTCTTTGGTAAGTTCACGGCCTGAACTCATCCAAAACCTGCTATGACAATTCTGACACACGAAGAAGTGTTCAAATCGGTCATATCGGTCTTTGATGAGTATTATTTCATCTTTGCATTTGGGACAAAACAGCATATGTATACTACTTCTCCTGTCATTTTTTACTTTTTTTGGTTTTGGGATACTGTTTATATTCGTGTCCTTGTAACATACTACCGCTTTTTTTCTTGTTTTTTCCACCCCATTGTTTAAAGAAA
>SVRG01000134.1 GCA_015064965.1 Oscillospiraceae bacterium | reverse complement strand
CGATTGTGACTATCATGGTGACAACAAACCGGAGATAAAACTTGGCATCGGTCGCGGCAATTTGTCAATTCCCATTGAATTTGCCGAAATAATAAAAACTTTTGCTAAAGGTTAAGGAACTCTAAAATGCCGTTATATATTCCGCGTGCAAATAATGTGGGATTTTCATTCATAAGAGTTGCATCGTTTGAGTTTGTTATGTAACCCAGTTCAATCAGCGTTGCCGGCATTGCGGTTTTTCTAAGCACATAAAGACTGGGACGTGCAAAGATACCGCGGTTTCGCAAACCGGTTGCTTCTGACAGGTTTTTAACTATATCCGCCGATAATTCTTCAGCAGAAGAGTCAAGTGAGTATACATAACCTTCTATTCCGGATGCGCTTGATGCTGAAGAAGCGTTTGCGTGCAGGCTTATAAAATAGTCCGCCCCCCATGAATTTGCATCATTTACCCTCGCTGCAAGACTTGTGGCATTGCTTGTTCCGAGTTGCGTGTTTGGGGTGGGCCTTGATAACCTTGCTTCAAGCGCGGGATTTGAGTTTATTATGTTTGCAAGTTCTACACCGATTTTGTATGTCAGGTCCTGTTCGCGCAGACCGTTGCCTTCTGCGCCGGAGTTTGGGTTTTGCGGATTGTGACCTTGGTCAATGTAAATTTTTATAGCCATAAACATACCTCGCATATAAGTTTTATATAATTATATGCTGCGAGGTTTTAAAGGAATTCATGAAAGAGATACAAAGAATTTTAAGTTATGTTCGCCGTTGTGCGGATGACTACAATATGATAGAGGACGGCGACCGCATATGCGTGGGAGTTTCTGCAGGTAAGGATTCGCTTACTTTGTTAATCGCTCTCGCCGAACTCCGTAGATTTTATACCAAAAAATATACACTTTGTGCTGCTACGATTGACCTTGGATTTGAAGGCGCAGATTATTCTGAGATAGCAGAACTTTGCCATAGGCTTGAAATAGAATATAAAGTAGTTGAGACGCAAATAGGAAAAGTGGTATTTGATATCCGCAAGGAGAACAGTCCGTGCTCGCTTTGTGCTAAAATGCGCCGCGGTGCTTTGCACAATGCGGCGAAAGAAATGGGTTGCAACAAAGTTGCTCTTGGACACCATTTTGATGATACTGTTGAAACTTTTATGCTTAATCTTTTTTATGAAGGACGAATCGGCTGTTATTCACCGGTTACTTATCTGTCAAATACAGATCTGTATTTGATAAGGCCGATGGTATATGTTCCGGAAAAAATGGTAAGATATTTTGCTAACAAAGCGGGATTGCCCGTTGCCGAAAGTAAATGTCCTGCTGACAAGAATACCGAACGCGAAACTATGAAGCAACTGTTAAGGCAACTTGAAAAAGATAATAAAGGGTTGCGTCACCGTATATTTGGTGCTATACAAAAAGGCAGAATAGACGGATTTAAAGAAGTTGGAAGGTTGCCCAACGATTAAGGAGAAAAACATATGAAAATATCCGTTATAGGTGCCGGCAGATGGGGATCTTATATTGCATGGTACCTTGATAATATAGGTCATGAGGTGATGCTTTACGGTCCCAAAGACACACCTCAGATGATTGAGTTTACAAAAACGCGCTCAAACGGATTGCTTACACTTGGCGAGAGTATTGAGCTTGTTTATGATATAAATAGAATTAAAGAGTCGGACACAGTTGTTATTTCAATTCCGTCACAATCGCTTCGCGGACTTGTTAAAGAATTGTGCGATGCAAACATAAAGGACAAGAATTTTGTGCTTTGCATGAAAGGCATTGAAATCGAAACCGGTATGCGCCTCAGTCAAATTGCAGAAGAAGGCTTGAATACAAACAAAGTTGCCGTCTGGATAGGTCCCGGACATGTCCAGGAGTTCTATAGGGGAGTTCCCAACTGTATGGTTATTGACTCCAATAACGAAGAATTAAAACATTGTTTGGTTGACGAGTTTTCAAGCAAACTGATTCGTTTTTATTACGGAAATGACTTGCTTGGCAATGAGGTAGGAGCGGCTGCTAAAAATGTTATAGGCATTGCGGCGGGTATGCTTGACGGATATGGACTTTCTTCTCTTAAAGGAGCGCTTATGGCGCGTGGCGCGAGGGAAGTGGCAAGGCTGATTAAAGCTATGGGCGGAAATGAGCTTTCTGCATATGGTCTGTGTCATCTTGGCGACTATGAGGCAACTGTTTTTTCTAAATTCAGCCACAACAGACAATTTGGTGAATCGTTTGTCAAAGGCGAAAAGTTTGAAAGTCTTGCAGAAGGATATTACACCGCAAAGGCAATGATAAACCTCAGCAGAAAATATAGTGTGGATTTACCGATAACAAGAGCGGTTTATGATATACTTTATAATAATGCAGAACCGGAAGAAACTTTGCAGACGCTTTTTGACCGTCAACTTAAAGAGGAGCTTGTGTGATGTCGATATTCTCGATGTTTTCGAAAAAGAATCCGTCATCGCTTGCGTATAAGCGTAATATGGCGCAGATGATAAGTAATAAGCGTATTAAATATGTGGGCGAAAAAATTAACGGTGTCGAAGAGGTTATCGGCAAAGGCGGCAGTATCTCTGTAAGAGATGACGAAATAATCGTTTTTGCTTCTGCTGATGTTTTACTTCGTACCAAAATTGCCGATATGAATGCATCTGAACTTTTGTCCAAAGACGGTGTTATAATTACTGCGCCGGATCTTGAACGGGGCGGAGAAGTGCGCACTATAGTTATTTATTATGTTTATTATCGTTAAAGGAAAAAAGATATGGGACTGTTTCAAAAAATAAAAAAGGCTATTTGTGCCTTTTTAGGGCACGATAATTTTGTCAGTGCTGTGATTCTGGCAGGCGGTAGCGGTACAAGAGTCGGCGGAGACAAAACGAAGCAAATGCTTGAAATTTGCGGATTGCCTCTTGTTGTACACACGCTTCTGGCATTTGAAAAAAGTGAACATATAAATGAAATTGTAATAGTTGCAAAAAAAGAAGAACTTGAATGTTATGAAGCTTTTAAAAATGAATATAAATTAAAAAAGCTTGTCCGTATAGTGGAAGGCGGTTCTACAAGGCAGGAGTCTGCAAAAAACGGTTTCGATGCAATAAGCGAAAAAGCAAACTATGTAGCTATCCATGACGCCGCTCGAGCTTTGATTACGGGTGAACAGATAAAAGAAGTTGTTATGAGTGCTATCGCCCACGGATCTGCAATTGCGGCAACTCGAGCAACGGATACCATAAAGTACTCAGAAGGCGTAAAAATAGCAGAAACCATAC
>SVRG01000034.1 GCA_015064965.1 Oscillospiraceae bacterium | reverse complement strand
CCGATAAGGATATTCGTGATATAATGGCGCCCCCTGTATTTATTCTTCCCACCGAAAAGCTTGACGACCTTCTCAGACTTTTGCAGGAGAACAAATCTCATATTGCCGTAGTGCTTGATGAATACGGCGGAACAATGGGTATAGTAACTCTTGAAGATATTCTTGAGGAAATTGTCGGCGACATCTGGGATGAGCATGACGAGGTTGAACAAGAAGTAACCATGCTCGACGAGAATACATATACAGTTGACGGCGCAATGACACTTGAAGATTTTAACGAACAGTTTGATGTTTTAGTGGAGTCTGACAGCGTTTCGCTTGGCGGATGGATAATGGAACAGATGGAGCGACTCCCTGAAGTAGGAGATACTTTTGATTATAAACACGTAACAGTCACGGTTAAGGAAATGGATGATCGCCGTGTAGAAAGTGTTACGGTAGTTGTACGTGAAAAAGAGCCCGATGAAGAAGAATAAAAAGAAACTGACGGTATATCCGTCAGTTTCTTTTTTGTCAAAAAGTATCGTTTTGTGCAAGAAATTGATGTGACATAAAAATTACACTCGGTGTACTAAATTTTACAAAAACAAATAAACTTTTTGCGTTGATTATTGCTTGTTTACATGATATAATGGCAATGTAGACAATTATTACAAAAAGGAGAGGTGCAATTATGCAAAAAACCACCAATAATTCTATTCGTCTGATTATTGTAGCGGTACTCACTTTGGCTCTTCTCGGTGCAATGATGCTTATGGGCGTTAGTGCAACCGAAGATGAGTATGTAGAGTATTTCTACCTTAACGGCGAAATCGGTGATGACCACAATAGCGGTTATACACCGGATCAACCGGTTAAGACCATGACTCGTGTTTTTAACCTTGCTAAAGCCACTCGTGCTGATAAGGCAATTATCGTTGTTACAAACTCTTATGCGCTTGGCAGCGGCATAAAAGAGGTTGCACACGATGTTCCTTTTGAAATTACCACTAATGACGGTATTACCGACTATGCACAGACTGTAGGCGCAGGACTTGTATTCGGTACAACAAAGCGTTATTACTTCAACGGTGATACTACTTTCAAGAACATTGACATCAAATATGATAATTCCGTTGTATTTGTAGGACAGTATCACAACGTAGTATTTGACGAGGGTGTTACCACAGGACCTGTTGGCGAAAAGAATGCAGGTATTTATGTGCTTGGCGGTTATCAGAGCCCGCTTGACGACTGTGTAAATAATCTCGATTCCCATATCACTATCAAGAGCGGTACTTTCCAGTTCGTTATCGGCGGTAGCCGCCAGAAAGGCACCGGAGCAAAGGGCATCACCTTTACCGGTACTCATTATATCGACATCAGCGGCGGTACCATTGGTAAGGTATACGGCGGCTCCGTATCCAATCAGATTTCCACCGCGGTTAATATAACCGTTTCCGGCGGTACTATCGGTGAGTTTTACACCGGTGGTGAAGTTACAAGACGACTTGAAGAAGATGCAGTTGTCAATTTTATCGGTGGCGAAGTAAAAACTGTAAACATAAACAATGTTGTCGGTTCGGCAAAGATTTACCTTCTCGGCACAAAGATTGATTCGCTTACAACATCTTTCGCAAGCACAGATATTGCAACAATGGAGCGCAAGGCTAATAAGGACGATATCCTGTACTATGATGCAGCGCACTATACAAAAGAACAAATAGAGACATTCGGTACCGGTTTTGAAAGGGTTGAAAATGTTTCTAAGGTTTACGTAAAGAATGGCGCAAGCGGAAGCGGCACTTCTGAGAGTGACCCTGCTTCGTTTGCTGATGGTTTTGCGGCAGCAGCTAAAAACGAGAGCGTAATGGTTATTTTGGATACCGTAACCGTAACCGATTTTGTTGCCCCTAAACATGATGCCAAGGTAGTTATCGAGGGCGCTAAAGAAACTACCACTCTCAAACTTGAAGGTAAATTCACCCTCGGTGGTGAGGTTGTATTCCGTGGTATGCGCATCTCAGGTGCGGCAGAAATTGATGCTACAAGCGGCAACTTTGTAGTTCAGAATACAGTTGGCGGCACAAACTCGTTTAAGATTAAAGGTTCTGCCGAACTTTTTGCAGGTGAATTTGCATCTATAAGCGATGCAGGTAATGTTTATATTAATGGCGCAAAGGTTGGAACAATTACCGGCGGTACAAGCGAATTCAATGTTGAGATAGCAAGCGGTACCGTAGGAACTGTTAAAACAAGTGATACCACTGTTGGAAAGGCTAATATTTCTGTCAGCGGCGGCACTGTTGACAAAATTGTTTTCAATAATGTAACAAGCGAACTTACCTATCTTATTTACGGCGGTGAGGTTAAGGCATATGAGGCTCTTGGCAACAATGTTAAGGGCATTCTCAAGATGGATACCGAAAAGTACACCGTAGAAAGCCTCGGTGCGGCGGCATCACTCTTTGACATTGACAACACTGTTGTTTACTATCTCAAGGACGGCGCAACCGGCAACGGTACAAGTGCAACCGCAGCAGGCAGTAGCCTTGCCGACGCATTTGCGGCAATTGGCGACAATGAAGGCGTAATTGTTGTTTGCGGTACTTATGATATCCCGGTATTCTCCAGCACAGGCTCCGGATTTATCGTTCCCGAGCATAAGGGCAAGATCCTTATTACATCGGTATATGACGGCGTTGACTACCGTAAGACCGAGGGCGCATGCATCAATATTCTTCAGAACATCTATCTCGGCGGTGATCTTGAGCTTGACGGTATTAAGCTTGTAAGCAAGAAGAGCTACGGCGGTATTCTTGCGGCATATCACAACCTTACTATCGGTTATGACGTAGAATGTGCTTATGGCGGCAGCGTTGTTACATATCCCTGCGTAGTAGGCGGCACTTATGAAGCAATCGAAAATGTTTCCGGTAGCGTTACTGTAAATAGCGGTATTTGGCAGAGAACACGTCTTGGCAACTCCACCGGTGTTCCTACTAATGCCAGCGTTACTATGACTCTTAACGGCGGTACATTTATCGAGAAAATTATTCTCGGCACCGCTTCTTCGCATAACGGCGGTGATCTTACACTTACTGTTAATGGCGGTACTTTGAAGGCCGGTATCGTGGGTACTTCCATGAACGGTGCATATAACTTCGACGGTAATATTAACATCGTTATCAACGGCGGTATCATTTACGGTAAGATTCTTCCCACCGATCTTAAGACCGGTACTCTCAATGGTACATACAATGTTACAATTAACGGCGGAAATCTCTCCCACGTATCCGAAATCAAGGGTACCGAGGGTGTTACCGGCAATATGACAAGCACACTCTATGTAAGTGAAAGCTTTGATATTGACAAGAAGTTTACAGGCACACAGTCCTTTACCAGTCTTGTGAGAAACAACCCCGATGGTGCAGACCCGTGGCTCTTCTTCCATGACGGCTATTATTACTATATCGCAACTGCAGCAGGTAAGGGCCTCCAGCTTGTTAAGGCGGCAAACCTCGGCGATATTGCCAGCACCCCCAGCGTGCAGATCTACAAGCCGGAAAAAGGCAAGGAATACTCTTCTCACCTTTGGTCTCCCGAAATCCACTATTTCAGCGCAGAGGAAATCGGTGCTGAGTACGCCGGTTGGTACTGCTTCCTCGGAAGCCAGCCTGACGATGCATGGCATGAGGCAAACGGCAATGTCGATGATCCTGCCGGATTTGGCGAACAGCGTGCGTTTGTAATCAAGTGCCTCACAGATGACCTTACCGGTCCTTGGGGACATCCTATTACAGGTGAAGCTAATGTTCCTCAGAAGATTCAGTTCCCCGACAGTGACTTCAATGTAAACGAACTTACCGGCGGATGCTCTGTTATTACCATTAACGGCGTTAAGTACATTACATTTATCAGCGAAGTTGGCAGAGAAACCAGCGGTACCTCTGAATACAACTTCTATCAGACAATTAACATTGCAAAGTTCACCAACCCCTGGACTATCGAGGGTATGCCTAAGGTTATCTGCCGTCCCGAGTATGATTGGGAAAAGGGCGGCTCTGAAAACGGAATTCACCCGCAGGTAGTAGAGGGTGCTACTGCAGTTTACGGACCCGGTGGCGAAGTTTATATTATCTACTCCGGTTCCGGCTATTGGACTGCTAAGTATCAGCTTGGTCAGCTCACTTATGTTGGCGGCCCGAACGGTGATCCTACCGATATCAACAACTGGTCAAAGAAGCCCGAGTCCATTTTCTCTCAGTCGGCTCAGCTTACCGGTTGCGGACACGCATCTTACGTAACCGATACTGACGGACAGGGTTGGATTTGCTACCATGCATATCCTAAGGGAGACAGCGACCGCCGTGCATACATTGAACCTTACTACTTTAAGGACGGCAATGTAGTTATCGGCGACGGTAGCGGACATCCTGCAGATATCAATACTGTTTATACAGTAAATCTCAATCCTCTTTCCGTAGCAGAAAGAGTAAGCGGATTTGGCAAGACCGAAACTGCAAAGGACGTATTCTCTGCAACTCGTACATATGAGAACAACTTTACTGATGTTACCGATGCACATTGGTTTGCTTCTTATGTAAAGAACGCATATGAACTCAAACTTGCAAACGGTACTTCTACCACCAAGTTCTCCCCCGATGCTACATTTACTGTAGCGCAGGCACTTACCGCGGCAGCTAATATTCACACTGTATACTACGGTAAGACTGTTCGTGCGGCTGCACAGGGCGAGGCATGGTATGTACCTTATGTTGAATACTGTGTACAGAACGGTATTATTATGGATGGCCAGTTTGCAGACGTAAATGCAAATATCACAAGAGGTGATATGGCAACAGTATTTGCAAACATTCTTCCCGCAAGCGAATACGGCGTAGTGAGAGAAGGTTCCAATCCTGACGTAACAAGTGACATGGCTTGCTATGCAGGTGTTAAGAAACTCTATAACGCTGGTATCGTAGGCGGAGATAGCGGTACAGGCAATTACCGTCCGGGTGATTCCATCAAACGCTCTGAAGCATGTGTAATCTTTACAAGAATTGCAATGAAGGGTGCACGCGCATTCTAAAAATAAAAAAGGAAACGGCGTTATGCCGTTTCCTTTTTATATTCCCAGTATCATGCTTGCAACAGAAAAATAGATAAGCAGTGATGCCGTATCAACAAGTGTTGTGATAAACGGACTTGCCATTACAGCCGGATCGAGGTGGAGCTTGCTTGCAGCAAGCGGAAGTGCAGCGCCAACAATTTTGGCAAACAGAACAACCGCTATAAGGGTAAGTGATACTGTAAGCGCTATTAAAACATCCATTCCGTTGCCAAGCAGAAAGCGGTCGAGCGTGATGATTTTTACAAACTCAAAAACTGCAAGGCAAGCACCGCATATAATGGACACCTTAAATTCTTTCGCAAGAATCTTAATCGTGTCAGAAAGCTTGATTTCGCCAAGCGAGAGCGAACGAATCACCGTAATAGAACTTTGCGAGCCGCAGTTACCGCCGGTGCCCATAAGCATCGGTATAAAAACGGCAAGAGCCACTTTCGAGGCAAGCGCATTTTCAAAGGCGGAGATTATCATGCCGGTAAAAGTTGCGGTAAACATTAGCAAAAGCAGCCACGGAATTCGTGATTTAAAGATAGTAAAAACAGGTGTCTTGAGGTAAGAAACTTCGGTTGGCGTAATTGCTGCCATAACCGCAAAGTCCTCTTCTACCTCTTCTTTAAGAACATCAATTGCATCGTCAATTGCAACAATTCCGACAAGGCGGTTTTCGCTGTCAACAACTGGCAACGCCAATAAACCGTATTTTGTCAGCAATTTTGCCACGTCTTCCCGGTTGTCATTTGTAGTAACTGAAATCACATTTGATTCCATCAGTTCGCCGATGCTTTTTTCAACGGGATTTGTCAGCAGCGTCAGCGCTGTGATAAACCCATTAAGCGTTCTTCGCTCGTCTATGACATAGCAGGTGTAAACCGTTTCTTTGTCCGGTGCAACTTTGCGTATGTGTTCAAGTGCATCTTTAACGGTCATTTCGCTGTGCAGACTTACAAACTCGGTGGACATTATGCTGCCGGCGCTTCCGTCGGGAAACTTCAAGAGGCGGTTGATTTCTTTTCTGTCATCAGGCGAGCAGTTTTTCAGGATCCTTTTTACAACATTTGCCGGCATCTCTTCAATGAGGTCTGCAGTGTCGTTGTAAAACATTTCAGAAAGAGTTTCGGCAAGTTCTTTGTCACTGAGAGCAGAGATAAGGCGCTCGGCGGTGTCACTGTCAAACTCAACAAACACTTCTGCTGCAATGCTTTTGGGCAAAAGACGGTATAGAGCAGGAAGGCTTTTGCCCTCACTCTCTTCAAGCGCCTCAAGCATCTCAGCAATGTCTATTGGATTCTCTTCTGCAAGAAAAGCGCGCAGCTTTTGAAAAGAGTTTTCTTCCCAAAGGGAAAAAAGCAATTCTGTTTTCATTAAAACCTCGCAATTTATTCAAAATATGTTTTTATTTCATCTTTTGTTGCGCACACGCTTCCGCATATCATTTCGGGTGAGCCGCCGCCGCGACCGTGAAGCACTTCTCCTATTTCTTTTGCTTTTTCTTTGAGATTTACGCTTTTGCTTCCTATACAAAAATTATATGAACCGTCGTGACCTGAAAAGGCAGCACATATACCGCCGCATTTGGGCAATGCCGCATTGACAAGTGCGCGTAGCGAGTTTGCATCGAGTGACGGAGCGAAAAACAAGAGATTTTTATCCGTTTCTTTTGCGGCGGCAGCCATTTCCTCTGCTACCTCGCGCTTTAAAACGCTGATTTCATGCTTTAGCTTTTCGTTTTCTGCTTTTAATCTGTCAACGGCTTCTGCAACTTCGGTTTGCTTAGCGGAAAGCGTATTTGAAATTCTAAGCACCTCAGAGTATTTTGATTGATAATCCTCAAGCGCCATTTCGCCGCAGAGCATATGAATACGCACGCCGCCTTTATAATTTGAAAAATCAAGCAGTTTTATTACCCCTATTTGACCGCTTCGTTTAACATGGGGCGCGCAACAAGCGCAAATATCGTATTCAGGAAATTCTACAAGACGAAGATTTTCGGTAATGTCGAGTTTGGCTCGATAGGGAATAGCAGCAGCTTCATCACCGGTGGGGAAGAAGCATTTTATTTCAAAATCCTTGGCTACGGCTTCATTTGCAAGCTTTTCCACTTTTCGTATATCTTCTTCGCTAAGCGGATTGCTTATGTCAATAGTCACATCGGTGTCGCCGAGATGAAAACCGACGTTGTCAAAGCCGAAGAGTTTATGGATGATGCCTGAAACGATATGCTCACCGCTATGGCATTGCATACGGCGAAAACGTTTGTCAAAATTAATTCTGCATTTTACGGTTTCACCCACCTGAGCGGCGCCGGTTGCATAATGGCATATTTTTTCGCCTTTTTCGTGCGTGTCAAAAACTGCAATATCACCGATGAAACCGCTGTCGCCGGATTGTCCGCCACCTTCGGGAAAGAAAGCGGTTTTGTCCAGTATAATCTCAAAACGGTCACCGCAGTTTATGCAGTCAAGCACCGTTGCTTCAAATTCGCTCAAAAAAGAGTCGGTGTAGTATAGCTTTTCTGTCATTATTCTTTCCTTTGCATCGTTTTTTATTATTATAACAAACACTTAATGATTTTGTAAATATAAATGTTGACTTAATTTTAATGTTAATGTATAATATATAGAGATTTTAATTGAAAGGGCAGGATGTTTTATGGAACAGACTCTGGACTTCAAAGTTATATTTTATTTAATAAGAAAAAATATATTATGGATACTCCTTGCGGCGGTTATCGGAGCTACGGCTTCTTTCTTGTTTTCAAAATATATGATTGATGAGAATTTCACATCGTCGGCTGAAATATATATAAGTAATTCGCAGGGGCTTCAGGGCGAGATTGACGCAGGCGACCTTTCGGCAGCACGTTCAATGGCGAGCACATACCGAATAATTTTGCAAAGCGATAAGGCAAAGGCACTTCTTAGAGAGGCACTTGCTAAAAACCAGACATACAAGGATTCACCCTATAAATCTTCATATAAGTATTCAGTTTCAGTAAGAGAAGAATCTGAGGTTCTCCGAATTAATGTTATGAGCCGCGATCCTTATCTTTCTGCAGAAGTTTGCAATGAGATGGTAAATGTTGCAGAGATACTTATCGGTGAGATTTTCTCCGATAGCGGACGTGCGCATTCTCTTGGTTCTGCAAAGCCAAATACCATTCCCGCATCTCCTGATGTTAGCTCCAATATGGTTATGGGCGCTATTGTTGGTTTTGTTCTTGCAAGCGTAATGTTTGTACTTTGGGCTTTGCTTGACAACCGCGTTAAGGACGAGGCAGACTTCGTTTCAAAGGTTAAGATACCCGTACTTGGAGAGGTTCCGAGTATACACGAGAATACAGATTTAAAGGAGGGCTATTATTATGCTTATTCAAAAAAACAAGACGATTAACAGCCCGCTCGGACCGTCTGACTTGTTTTGTAATATGAGCGGCAGTACTGCTTTCAGAGTAATTGAGACTTACAAAAATATCCGTACATCTCTTATGTTTACTCTTTCTGCCGGTGATGATAATACCGTTCTTATTACAAGCGCTGAGCCTAACTCCGGTAAGAGTGTTACAAGTGCAAATTTGTC
This sequence comes from Oscillospiraceae bacterium, assembly GCA_015064965.1. Classification (GTDB taxonomy): domain Bacteria; phylum Bacillota; class Clostridia; order Oscillospirales; family CAG-272; genus UMGS902. The sequence continues at coordinate 10,438 of SVRG01000034.1, read as the reverse complement.
GCTCTCCTTTGCACAGACCAATGCAAAGGTATTGCTTATTGACTGCGACATGAGAAACGCATCACAGCAAAAGATTTTTGGAATTGATAACACCGTAGGTCTTTCCAATGTTCTTGGTATGATGACCACTTTCGATGAGGCTGTAAAGCGCGGTGTTAAAGAGAATCTTGATATTCTTACGGCAGGACAGGTTCCTCCAAATCCGTCAGAACTCCTTGGCTCTGAAAACATGCTTGCGCTTCTTAACGCTGTAAAAGAAAAGTATGACTTTGTATTTCTTGACTGTCCCCCTGTGGAATATGTTTCGGATACATCTTCGCTTCTTTTGCATGTGCCGCAGACAATTATAATTGCCAGACAAAACCATGCTGTTTACGGTGAAGTAATTCACACGGTTGAATCGGTTAAAAACGTAGGTGGCAAAATCCTCGGTGCGATTCTCACCGACGTGCGTGAGGCTAACAAGTCATATTCGTATGCGGCAGGTACATATTCGCACTATGGCCGTTATGGTTATGGCCGCTACGGCAATTATTCAAAGCGTTATGGCAAGCGTTATGGCTACGGCCGTTACGGTTACGGTTATGGCCGTTACGGTTACGGCGCCAAGACATCGAGCCATAGTAAAAGTTCCAATAAGGAAGAAAGTAAAAAATAAATTATGAAAAATGCATACATAGATTTTCATTGCCACATTTTGCCCGGCATGGATTTCGATGGCACCGATGATGTAAATGAGTCGGTTGCTATGTGTAAAGCTTTGAAATCGCAGGGAGTGGCGACAATTTGCGCCACTCCTCATTTTTATCCGTGGAATGATGATGTGGACGAGTTTTTGAAAAGGCGTAGCGAAACGCTTAACAAACTGCTTAAAAAGGGAGTTGACATTGAGATAATCCCCGGCGCAGAAGTTCAGATTTTTCAGTCGCTTACCGAATATCGTGTTGACAGAATGTGCATCGGCGATTCAAGGGTGATAATGTTTGAGATCCCAATGCGTCCTTTTGAAAATTGGATGATTTCTGCCATTGAAAATGCGGTTTACAAGTATTCACTGATACCGATTATTGCTCATATAGAGCGCTATGGATTTTCGCAAGAGGTGCTTCGCAAATTTGCCGAACTGCCAAATGTTATTTTTCAGATTACTGTCGGCGAGCTGAGCTATAAACGCGCCATAAATACGCTTGATATGATTTCTTCTTTTGGTGTTCCTGTTATTCTTGGTACCGATGCGCACGATATGACCTCTCGCACACCTAATTTTGACTTGGTGTCTAAAAAACTTTCTGAAAAGCCCGGACTTTTCGGAAAAACTCTTAAAAAAACTCAAGCAATAATTGAAAACTGTCTTTACGCGCAAGCGGACATTGAAAAATTGATAAGAACGCCCAAGGTGGTGGAGGTAAAATAAGCGCAATGAACTCGGCAAATAAAAGAATAGGAATAATTCAAATGGTGTTTTGCGCTATGCTTTGGAGCATAGCGGGGCTTTTGATAAATCATATCCCAATGAATTCGTTTGTTATTGCAGGCGGACGCTCGCTGTTTGCAGCAATGACCGTAGTTGTGTTTATGGCATTTACAAAGCAAAAGTTTATCATCTCGCGTGATACAGTTATAAGCGGAGTGCTGCTCTGCGGAGTTTTTCTCTGTTTTGTTGGCGCCAACAAGCTTACCACAGCGGCAAATGCTATTGTGCTTCAATACACTGCACCCATTTTTGTTTTGATATTTTCGCTTGTGTTTTTACATAAAAAACCGCGTCCTTTTGATGTGGCGGCAGTGCTTTTGACACTTGTCGGAGTGGCGCTTTTCTTTATTGCCGACATTGATGCCGGCAAAATGATTGGCAATGTTGTTGCCGTTATTGCAGGCGCGTTCTTTGGCGGAATGTTTGTTGCGGTGGGCAATACAAAGGGCGAAGAAAAAATGAGCGGAATCTTGCTTGCGCATATCTTTTGCGCTTGTATCGGTTTGCCATTTCTTATGTTTACAGAAAATACTGTTACACTTGAAGGTGTTTCGCTTGTCGCTGTACTTGGTATAGTGCAACTCGGCATTCCGTATATACTCTATGCACTTGCATCAAACCATTGTTCAACTATCAGTTGCGTGGTAATTTCTGCGCTTGAGCCTATTTTTAACCCTGTATGGGTAGCAATAATTGACCACGAAATTCCAAGCCCGCTCGCAATTGGAAGCGGTGTATTTCTTATAGCTGTAATCACTGTTTACAGTGTGCTTGATGAAAAATTTGATAAAAAAAGTGCTTGACGAAAGTCAAGCACTTTTTACTTTACATATTCTCAATATCGCTGACTAAAGTGTCAACTGCTTCTTTTTGCGTTGCCCAGCTTGTGCAAAAGCGCACAACCTTTTTGCCGTTTTCGGCATTGCACCAAAATTCCGGCAAACTGTTTTTTGACAAATACTCAATTTGCGCATCGGTAAGAATAGGAAATTGCTGATTTGTCATTGAATCGCCGAAAAATGAAACACCTTTTTTCTCAAACGCTTTACGGATGCGGAGCGCACTTTCAACCGCGGCGCGAGTGATATTAAAATAAAGGTCATCGGTAAAAAGCGTATCAAACTGAATGCCAAGCAGTCTGCCTTTTGCAAACATACCGCCGTGGCGCTTGATGCAGTAGCGAAAATCTTTTGCATACTTTTTGTTCATTATTACAACCGCTTCACCGAAAAGTGCGCCGCACTTTGTGCCGCCGATGTAGAATATATCGCAGTTTGCGGCAAATTCTGCAAGAGTCAAGTCGCAACGCGGGTCCGCAAGACCATAACCAAGTCGCGCACCGTCTACAAACAAAGGAATATCGTATTCTTTGCATACTGCATGGATAGCACGAAGCTCATCTTTTGAATAGATAGTTCCGCATTCGGTGGGGAATGATATGTAAACCATACCGGGCTGAACCTCATGCTCTGCGGTTTCACTTGCATAATGACCGGCAATGTAGTTTTTCACCTGTGAAGCAGTTATTTTGCCGTTTTCGCAGGGCAATGGGAGAACCTTGTGTCCGGTTGCTTCAATAGCACCGGTTTCGTGTACGGCGATATGTCCCTCGGCGGCACAAACCGCCCCCTGATATGGGCGGAGCACTGATGAAATAACAGTGGTATTGGTTTGAGTACCGCCTACAAGAAAGTGTACATCCGCATCGGGAGCTGAGCAAGCTGCTTTGATTTTTGCTTTTGCACTTTCACAATAAGCGTCAACTCCGTAGCCGCTGGTCTGCTCCATGTTTGTTTTTACAAGCGCATCAATTATGTTTTTGTGTGCGCCCTCTGTATAGTCACATTGAAAATTAAACATCTACTCGGTTTCTCTTTCCGCCGCTTAAAAACGACTCAATATTTTGCATTATTTCGTCAAGGCAGCGCACTCTTGCTTCAAGTGCGCCCCAAGCCATGTGTGGGGTCAGCATCACATTTTTGCAATGCATGATTTTTGCCATTGGATGGTCAGCGCCAAATGGCTCGACAGAATATACATCAGTTGCAAATGCGCCGATTTCGCCGTCAAGCACTGCATTTGCAACTGCATTTTCGTCAGTAACTGCGCCGCGCGCAACGTTAATAAGTATGGCGTCTTTTTTCATTATGCCAAGCTCGCGCTCTCCTATAAGACCGCGTGTTCCTTCGTTTAGCGGTGTGTGGAGAGAGATTATGTCAGACTCTTTTAAAAGCGTATCAAGAGAAACGCAGTTTAAAGTTTCGTCCGGAGTGCGCTTGAATGCAAGCACATTGCAGCCGAATGCATTTGCTACTTTTGCAACCTGTTTACCTATCGCTCCTGCGCCGACTATACCCCATGTTTTACCGTAAAGTTCATGATTGATCGGTATCAGACGGTTGGCAATGCCGCTTTTTGTGTATTCGCCGTCCTTTACAAACTCGGTATAGTCCGATATCTTTTCGATCAGATTAAGTGCCATAAGCACTGTAAGCTGAGCGACACTGTGTGTTGAATATCCTTTGACGTTGCATACGGCTATTCCTTTTTCTCTGCAGTCGTCAATGTTTATATTGTCATATCCCGTTGCAAAAATACAAACAAGCTTTAATCTTTTGGCAAGGCGAAGCGACTCGCTGTTTATTTTTATTTTGTTGATAATGATTACATCAGCATCGGCAATGCGCACTGCGACATCTTCTTTTGCAGTACCGTCAAAGCTTTCAACTTCGCCAAAGCGTGAGAGCACTGAAAAATCAAGACCTTCGCCAAGCGTTGCCGCGTCGAGAATTTTTATTTTCATTTGTCAGTCCTCTTCTGTGCAAACATCCAGTCAATAAAGCCCTTGGTGTCGGCAGTTTTTGCCCAAATGCCGTGCCCCGCATTTTCAAATGTGGTAAAACGCAAATCTTTTTTACCTGCGTCTATCAGAGCATCGTGCATGATGAGTGCATGGCGGTACGGAACCGCATTATCATTTGTACCGTGGAAAATCCAGATAGCGACGTCAGCCATACGGTCTGCGTGCATGGGAGTGCCGCGACCTGCAGCAATGCCGGCTGCGGCGAAGAACTTGGGTCTGCGTGCAAGGATATCCCAGACAGCAAGACCGCCCATGGACATTCCGTAGAGATAGAGGCGGCTCATGTCGGGGGAGAATTCGTCCAAAAACTTACCCCATATCTCAAGTGCTGCCGACATATGGGTGCTTGGCGCCATTTCATCAGAGTCAAACGCTATAGAGTCCCATTTGTCAACATCGACCCATTTTGCCTCTTTGGGGCAGCACGGTGCAAGAATAAGTACATCGTTTTTATACTTGCCGTTTTCGATATTGCGCAAAAATTTTGCTTCGCCTGTGTAAATATGCGAGTTGTCATCGCAACGCACACCTGCCGAATGCATATACAGAATCGCAGGGTATGAATTGCTCTTGTCAAAGTTTTCCGGTATGTAGAGTTGATACTTTAACGCTACATTGTTCGAAGCAGTATATAAAAGGTCATTCCAACCGCTATGAAGATTTTCAAAAATCATAGAAGCCTCCGTAAAATGTTTTTATCTATTTTATCATATATCAAAAATTATTGCAAGGTGTTTAGCTTCATCTCTACAAGCTTTTCGTCAATTCCAAATGCAGCGGCAATTTGTTTTTGCGTATATCCGTATTCGATATATTCTTCCAGAGCTTCTTCGTCTATAAGCAATTCCGCGGCAAAGAGATTTGCTTCGTATTCCCTGCGCGAAGTTTCACAAAATAACGAAAACTCCTCAAATCCTACACGTGCAAACTTGCGATGAAGTGCGTGATGCCCCAGTTCATGGGCGCAAACAAGGCGTGCATCGGCACTTGAAAGAGATTTGTTGATAAAAATAAAGGGCACTTCATTTATAATTTTGTAAAAACCTTTGAGCGAGCCGAGTTCTTTTATTATAAGTTCGGCGCGGCACATTTCTGCTATTTCAAAAGGGTCTCTTGTGCCGCATTTTTCTACAGCTCTGCGCGCTATGGCAACTACTTCTTTTGACGGTACCATATCCCCACCTCCAATAATATTTTACAACGCAGACTGTCCAAAAAAACGGACACCGAAAAATATTGCAAAAATCGCTTTTTTGTAGTATAATACAAACGAGGTGAGATATTTATGCCATACGGTTTTTCTCTTGATGCGTTGCCGGTCTGGACAGACGCATCCTTCAGATATTTTGAAAAGCATGAGCGTCATATGACGCGAGTTTGCTCGCAGGACGTTTTGATTATGGTATTTGATGGCGTTTTACGCTTTACAGAAGACGGAATACCGATTGAGGTAAGATCCGGTGAGTATTATATACAGCGAAGCGGACTTTTGCAGGAGGGGAATTTTGAAAGTGACTCCCCATCGTATTTTTTTATACATTTTCAAGGTCAGTTCAAAGAGAGCGAAAATATTCTTCCGATACGCGGAAAGATAGATTTCGAGGAGCTTTTTCCGCTTTTCAGAAAACTTGAGGAACTTATATTTTCAAGCGGAACAAAGGTTGAAAAAGCGGCTGTGGTATACCGTATTCTTTCGTCACTTAAAAACAGTAGCGATGTGCCAAAACAAAGCAGAATGATAATGAAGGTCGTTTCCCTCGTTTCTGCGGATTTCAGAAAGAATTATTCAGTGGATGAACTTGCAAGAGAATGCGGATACAACGAGAATTATTTTATAAAATCTTTTAAAAAGGAAACCGGTAAAACTCCCTATGCCTATATCAACGGCATGAAGATTGAAAAAGCAAAGCAGCTTTTGCTAAATTCGGATGCATCCCTTGCGCAGATAAGCCTTGAGTGCGGCTTTGGTGCGTATATCAATTTTTACAAGGCGTTTATCAAATCCGAGGGTGTGTCGCCGCTTGAGTGGAAAAAAGTTGCAAATGTTTGCTAAAATATTTAAAAAATCAATTGCTTTTTATAAACAAATTGACTAATTTGTATTGGTGATGTATGATAAAGGCACATAAAGTATAATTGGAGGAATATTATGAGAAGAATTGTATTTTTTGCCATCGCTTTGGCGGTTATTCTATTTTCGCTTGGCATTGGTATATCGGCGCAGGAGAATGTGACATATTACTATGTTAATTCCGAAACCGGTGTTGATAATATCGAATGCGGTAGCGTTGATGCGCCGGTAAAGACATTTACATATGCGCTTAATCTTGCAAACCGCAATAGGGTCGAAGGCGAACTTGTTGTAGTTTTTCAGAATTCATATACTTTTGTAAAAACGGTCAATGAGGTTGCACATCCTGACTATTCGGTAAAGCTTACCGCAAAGGATGAGACCACCGACTACAGAGAAAGCGGAGCCGAGATTATATTTTTGCAGAATCTTCGCTATATGTTAAACGGTACAACTTCGTTTGAGAATATCGACATCACTTATACCGGTACTCTCAACTTTACCGCACAGTATAATCCCATAACCTTTGGCGAGGGCATTACCATGACTCGCACCGACAGCGACCTCAGCGGCATTTATGTTGTCGGCGGCTTTCAGGCGCCCACTGACCAGATCGATACAAGCATGGATACCCATATAACCATCAAGAGCGGCACATTCCGCCATGTATGCGGCGGTACTCGCGACAAGGCGGACGGTGTATCCGGCTCAATGTACGAAATCTGCACATTTACCGGCACACATTATATTGACATCTACGGCGGATATATTGAAAACCTTTACGGCGGCTCGCTCAAGACTCACTATAGCACGAGCGCAGTTATCAATATGTATGACGGTGAAATTCTCAACTTCAATGTAGCAGGTGACCTTTCGCGCAGACTTAACGGCGATGCAACCGTTACGCTTAAAGGCGGCAAGGTTGGCACTCTCAATGTAAATAATATAATCGGAACTGCTATAGTTAATCTTGCGGGCACAAAGGTTGAAAAAGCAACTGTTTGGTGCTACAACGATGAGGTTAAAAAGCTTGTTGTTGCAGCAAACAAGCCCAAGGTTTTAAACTATGATGCAAATTACTATACCTCCGCAGAGATAGAAGCACTTGGTGCAGAGTTTGACAAACTTGAAAACACCGCTGTGATTTATGTATCCCAAAACGGAAGCGGCATGGGAGATGACGAAAAACACCCCACCAACTTTAAAAACGGATTTTCAAGGGCTGCAGATTCGGGCAGTAAGATTGTTGTTTTAGGTACAATAACACTTGATAACTTCGTTGAGCCGGAACATAAAGAAAAGGTTACAGTAACCGGCGGTACGCTTGTAATTAAAGGCACATATATTGCAAACGGCGATACCGAATTTGCTTCGTGTATCCTAAAAGGCGAAACTGTTGAGGAAAAGTTGGATGGCGATGTTGAAATCACTGTGCCAAATTATCCTACTATTTCTTCTCCAAAGAACACCGTCACCGTTGCAAAAGATGTAAAGACAAGCAATGACGGTATCACAATCAACGGAAACACTGCAAAACTTTACGGCGGCACTTTTGATGATGTTTTCAGCTACAATGTCATTGTTGACGGTGCTACAGTTAATAAAGTCAATGTTGGCAGTATTGTTGGTTTTAGTAGGCCTATCAGCTACAATATAGAACTTATCAGTGGCACTATCAAAGAGATTATCACCGAAAACGGCAAGGATGCAAACCTTACCATCAATATGAGCGGCGGCGTGATTGAACAGTTCTACGTATATGAATCTCTCGCATCTTATGATATCACACTTCTTGGCGGTAAGATTAAAGAATGCACCGTAATCGGCAGAGAGTTTGATGGTACCCTCACCATCGACGAAAAGAATTTTGACAAATCATCTGTTTCAAAACTTCTTGACAAGTTTACTGTTTCCACTGACAGAGTTTTGTTTGTCAAGGGCGGCGGCACCGGTAACGGCTCAAGCGTAAATAATGCACTTGGCTCAATTCACGATGCATACAAGGCGCTCGCAGAGAGCGGCGGCACTGTAGTTGTTTGCGGCGAGTATACAATGACCTCTGCGATTATCGACCTGCCTCACACGGGCAAAATTACAGTTACTTCCGTACATGACGGCGTTGACTATAGAAAGAGCGGCGCATGTATAAATTTTGCTTATAACTTCTACTGTGGCGGCGACACCGAGTTCAACAATATCGTACTCAACAGCGCAACAAATTACCCCTCAATCTACGCAAACGGCTTTAACCTTGTGCTTGGCGAGGGCATTGAAAGCGGCAAGGTTTCGGGTAGTGCACAGTATCTATCCGTAATGGGCGGCAGCCGCAGCCCTTATACCGATGACGAAAGCTCTGTTACTATTAATAGCGGCCATTGGCAGAGAGTGCGCGGCGGTACAACCGTTGACGGCTCGAAGAATTATACTGCAAAGCTTACTATCAACGGCGGCGAGTTCCATGAGCGTATAACACTTGGCTCAAGCAATTCGCATGACGGTGACCTTATCGCAGAGATGAACGGCGGCATGTTCTATCAGGGTATTGCGGCGGCGACCCTTTCCGCAAACGGCGTTTACAACGGTACGGTAACGCTTACTTTGAATGGCGGTACATTCTATCACAAGATTGCTGCAAATCCCTTGAATACAGGAACATTTAACGGCAAATTCAACGTGATTATCAACGGTGGTGAGTTTGCTCACCTCGTTGAAATGAGCGGAACCGAAAATCTTGCGGGCGATGGTGAAAGCACCATCGTAAGCAATGTGGATCTTTCCCAAAAAGAAAGCGGAACATATACATTTACAAGCCCGATTCGTCTCGACGGCGCAGACCCATGGCTTTTCTACCACGATGGCTACTATTACTACACCTCTACTACCGGTTCCTCAAGCGTAAGCTTGGTTCGTGCAACAAATATCGGCGACCTTATCCATTACGGCGGCACAAAGATCTACACTCCGGAAGCGGGCAAGCCCTGGTCAAACAGCACATGGTCCCCCACGCTCCTTCACTATACTGATGAAGAAGTTGGAGAGGGCAATGGCGGTTGGTATTTCTACTTTGGCGGTGCAGGCGCGGACAATACTACAAACGAGGCAAAGCACCGCATGTATGTACTCAAGTGCATTGACGGTGACAACATCCTCGGACGTTGGGCTAACCCCGTAACAGGCGTACTTAACGATCCTTTGGCAGTAACAGCGCCCGATATTGAAGGATTTGATGAAAAGTGGGCGGCAGGTCAGGGAGATATCCGCATAGACGGCAAGGTTTATGTGCTTTATGTAACTGATGAACTTTCAGGCACTCCCGACCATTACCAGACTATCAATATTATCCCCATGACAAATCCTTGGACATTTAAGGGGCAGTCAAGCGTTATTTGTTATCCTACTGAAAAGTGGGAAATGGGCGGTCACAAAACAAATTCAGTTACCGGCGAGACCACTCCTAAAACAGTAGAATGTGCATCTCCGCTTTATGCAGATGACGGCACAGTATTTATCACTTATTCCGGCTCCAACTACACTTCAAAAGAGTATTGTGTAGCATATCTCAAGTTCCTCGGCGGCGATCCTTTGGATATAGATAACTGGGAAAAGTGCAAGACCCCGATTATTTCTCAGTCCGAGTTTGTAAGCGGTACGGGTTCTGCATGTAATCTTATTGACACTGCAGGTCAGGGCTGGATCGTTTACAACGCATATGAGGGCAAGGATACAAGCGGCGCGCGCCACGCAATGATAGAGCCGTATACTGCAAGCAAGGACGGCATTGTTGTAGGTGACGGCAGCGGCAAGGCAGCCATCGGCGGCACTTCTTATACAGCCGAGCTTAACCCGATGCCACTTATTGATAAGATAAACGGCTTTGGCTCTGTTGATTATGAAAAGAGCAAGTTTGAAGTAAAGCGCGCATATGACGGACGCTTTACCGATGTAACCGATGCGCATTGGTTTGCACCATATGTAAAGAACGCATACGAGCTTTCACTTGCAAACGGCACATCGCAGACAAAGTTCTCGC
>SVRG01000033.1 GCA_015064965.1 Oscillospiraceae bacterium | reverse complement strand
GAGTGCGTCTACGTTCTTGGTTTCAAGTGTTTCGCCACAGTCGTCACATACGGTGGTTTCTACGCCGCCTTCTGTACATGTTGCGGTGGAAGTGGTGGTCTTGTTTTCGTGTGTGCATTCTTCTTCTGCTGCTACTGTTACTTCTGCAGAAACTGCAACAGTATCTACTGCTACTTCGTCGTAGTTGTAAGTATCAACTGCGATAACAGTTACTACGCCACCTTCAAAGGTTTCGTCTGCTGCGAATGTGAGAGTTACAACGGTAGTATCAATGGTTGCATCTGCACCAGCCATGTTGATAACTGCCATGTTGTAAGGAGTTGCGATAGCGGTTGCGCCTTCAAATGCCCAGCCGGTAGCACCATCAGCAGTGCCGAGAGTGGATGATACGTCGGTGAGGGTAAGAGTCTCAGGAGCATTTACCTTGAAGTTTGTTGCAATGAAAGGAGTTGTTGCAGTAATTGCAACATTAACTGTTACTACGCCGTCTTCTACGATTGCAGGAGCAGCCGCGATAACAACGGGAGCAGTGGGAGCATCAATAGTGCCGCACTTGTTTGCACAGTAGTATGTGCCGTCTGCCTTTGCTACATATACATGAGCGGTGCAAACATAAGGAACTTCCTGCGTTCTTGTGCGTCCGCAAACGGAACATGTAGAAGTTTCAACGCCTGCAGCATCGGGAGTTGCGGGAGTTGTGATTTCATACTCGCTCCAGTTACCTTCGCACTCGTCAGTAACATTTTCGGTGATGTTGTAGAAGTACTTCTGTTCATCGTCAATGGTTCTGTAGCCTCTAACAGGATTGTCGCCGAGGACCTTGTCGAAGGAGTGAGTACCGTAAGTTACGGTAGCGGTCGCCTCGGTATCAACGAATGTACCGAACTTGTAGAAGTTGATAGAATGAGTAAGCGGAACGGTACGGCCGTCTGCTGTGTCGGAAATGTGAACGGTGGTATCTAAAACGTTCTTAACCTGGAAGCTGTTTGCAATCTGGGAGTTATCCTCAAAATTAATAGCGAGCTTGTCAAGCTTGCCCTTGGAAGGACCAACATTTTCGATATTGTCATAACCTACGTTACGGTCGCCGCTGCGAACTGCGTAAACAGAGGTATTGTCATTGAGGTTTGCAATGGACTCGCAGTTTTCGGTTGTGCAGGATGCATATTTATCCTGGCCTGTGGTGGACATTGTGTAGAGGGTGTAAATGTACGCACTCTGAGTTCTTTCTTCTGCCTTGGTATTTACGTAACCGTCCTGAACGTTAAGAGTTGCCTTCTTGTTGGAGACAGTGAGGTCAGCCTTGCCAAAGGTGCTTCCGAGATAAACTCTTTCGTAGAAGAAGTCCTTTGAATTTGTGGACATTGCAGGACCGTCAATATTGATAGTAACATCAGCAGGAGTTGTATCGTTCTCTGTGATGTTGTTCATACCTGAAATGAGGTAACATGTTGCATAAGTCTGAACACGTACATACTTCATGTCAATGTTGTGCCAGTTTGCAACGATCCATACGCGGTAAACGGTTTCAGATGTGCCCTTGAAGAGAATTGCATCAAAGATAGCGTCGCCGCCAAGTACAAGACGAACATCTTGCTTGCCGATTACAAATCCGCGTCTTGCAGCACCGTAGTCATCCAAATCATCGCCGGTGAAGGTGATGGTTCCGTTCCACTCAGGGAGAACTTCGTTTGCGCTAAGAGTGTAGCCGCCTGCGGGAATAGAAATAGTACCGCCAACATTCTTAAGTCTGTTAACAGCCTCAGTAAGAGTTGCCAACTTGTTAGCTGCATCAAAGCCTGTTGCCTTGTCATCGCCATTTGCTCCAACAAAGACCTTGGGAGCCTCGGTCTGAGTATAGAGAACTGCGCCGCACTCGGAGCAAAGAATCTCATATGCGCCGGTTTCAGCATTTACAGTCCATACCATATTGGTGTTGTCAGCATGGTTGGTTGCATCAAGTTCGATCTCAGCAGTTTCAACGATCTCAAAGCATCCAAGACAAACAATGTTCTTTGTGCCCTTTACGTTACATGTTGAAGGAGTTACAACCTGCTCTTCGGTATTGTCATGAGTACAAGCATCGAGGTTGGTGCCGCACTCAGGGCAAACGCCGCTTGTCGCGCCGTTGTGGCCGAGAACAAGTGCGCAGTACTGCTTGTAGTCATACTGATTAACAGTGATGTTATCAGCGCTGTCAGCCTCTGCAATAAGTGCAGTGTCTGCTACTGCATCCTCGTTATCCATGTCGGTATATACATTCCAAACGATGGTGGATGCAACAGTGTAGTTGGTAAGACCAACATTAGTGGTAATATCTGCGCCTTCCTTAAGAACACAGTTTACAGTATAAACGTTGTTCTTGCCGGGAGCTGCATTGCTGTGAGTAATGTTAGCATAGAGAGTTGTAATGCTTACATCGCCGTCTACGGTAACATTTGCGGTAGAATCAACAGAAAGTTCGCAGCCGTTGATGTGGAAAGGAACAAGGAGATTGATATCAAGTGTGTCAGCTTCGTTTACCTTACCAACAGTGATATTGGTTGTACCGCAAAGCTCTGCACTATCCTGACGGTTACCGCCAACTACTGCATGCCACTTACCGGAACGAACGGTAACATCGCTATTGATCTCGCCGCCGATAGGCTCTGCGGTGGTAGCCTGATAACCACCGAGGAGGTAGATCTTGTCACCTTCGGTATTGGTGATGCCTTCACCCATAACTACCTTGTTTTCGCATCCCTGCCATACCATACCGCCGGAATAAGTAACGTTCAACTTAACATTTTCAACAGTAACATCGCCGTTCTGGTATACATATTGAGCAGCAGAAGTAACGGGGAAAGCAAGTTCGCCGCCGGTGATGGTAATCATACCGTCATACTCGGGGAAATGATAAAGACGAGTAGTAAACTCTGCCTTGTCTACAATATTAATAGTAGCTTCACCGTTTACAGTTGCAGCTACTGCAGCGTAAACGATTGCATCTTCAAGATTCTTAAATGCGTTTTCTTCGCTGTCACCTACATTTTCAGTAACTTCGGTAAGGTCGTTACCAGCAGTGGAAACGTAGATATCTGCAAAGAGGTCATAGTCTTCATGAGCCAAGCCGCCGCAGCAGTCATATACATACTGGATTGCGCCGGAGTTGTCATAGTCGTTAACGATGTGTGTGCCCTTGCTGTGATTGTTTTCATCAACTTCAACAACTACGTCCTTTTCAAGAACAGTGTTACAAGTGGGACAAACCTTATCCTTAAGACCTGTAGCAGTACATGTTGCAGCCTTGGTTACAACATAGTCAGCTGCTGCATGTGCACATGCGGTGTAGCCGCAAACTGTACATACATCGAGATCATCAAGAATGTGAGGCTCAATCTCTGCGCCCTTGGTGGATTCATCAAGGCAGAGACAGATAGCATAGTGACCGTTTTCACCGTCAGCAGCAAACTTGTCACTCTTATGGTCATGGAAAGACGCAAGGTCTGCACCGAGAGTGCTACCTACCCAAAGGTCATTTGCTGCGAGATCAGCAAGTTCTGAACCAAGGGACTCGTTGTTGCAGTTACCGGTGAGGGTAATTACTTCCTTGTTAACGGTAGCGGTACCATTAACAGTTGCGTTAGTACCAACGATATAAGCGCCGGTTGCATTGTAAAGATTATAAAGAGTGATTGCGGTTGTTGCAGAGGGAGTAGCAGGACAACCAAAAATACCGGATGCAGTGTAGGGACCTACATTGATACAGTCATGGAAGTTGATCGGGATCACACCGTCGATAGCCTTAGGAGGACGGATATAGCCCACAACGCTACCGGTGGATGCCAAAGGACCAACCACATTGCCTGCATTATAAAGGTTGTAAAGGTTTACATTTACAGGATACTTGTTAACAGTACCGAGAATTGCACCAACAGCACCGCCTACATAGCCGGCAGCGGTAATGGTCGCATAGTTTGCGCTGTCCTTTACAGTGAGGCTACACTCAGCCGCAGGAGTACCAATGTAATAACCAAGAATACCGCCGGCTACATTGCCGCCGAGGGTAACTGCGCCGTAGTTCTTACAGCCGCTGATTTCAAGGTCCTGAGCAACAGAGCCCTTTACATAGCCTACTACACCGCCGCAGTAGCGCCACTCGGTATCAACAGTGCCGTTGTTTACGCAGTTCTTAACAACTGCGGTTTCACCTGCTGCAGAGAGTTCAACAGTACCAACAACACCGCCGGAAGCACCACCGATTTTAGCACCGGTGTTCTTTACATTAACATTGTTTACACAGTTTTCAACTGTGAATGCACCTGCTGCATATGCAACGATACCGGAAACATAGTCGCCGGCAGTTGTACCAACAGAACCGCTTACAGTAAGGTTTTTAACGGTTGCACCGTCAATCTTACCGAAAAGGCCCTGGTAGCCTGCAGTACCTGCAATAGAAAGACCCGAAATAGTCTTGCTGTTACCGTCAAATATACCTGTAAAAGGTACGTCTTCGGTACCGATGGGAGACTGGGTCTTGCCTGTAAGGTCAATATCCGCAGTCAACTTGTAGTTGCCGCCCCAAGCGGTATTATCCGCCATAAGAGCCGCAAGCGCGTCCGCGTCTGCAATTTCTGTGTACTGCACGAGATCCACTTCAGGAAGTGCATCTTCCTCTGCTGCGCTTACAGGAAGCACTACAGGGAACATTCCGAGCAGCATACAGAGAGTAAGCAGTACGCTTAAAATCTTTTTGCTCATAGAAAAATCCTCCTAAAAAATAATATAGTTTGCCTTATAAAGATTTGTACATATATTATACATTTTTGGAAAGGCGGATGTCAATTGTGAAATAAATGTAATTGTGCATTTTTCACAAATGCAGCTTTTTTATAAGGTTTATATAAAATTCAAAGCGCAAAAACGAAAAGTGTTTCGTTTTTATTGTGCATCTTTTTCATAAAATACAAATTTTTGTGCAAAAAATATGTGTTTTTTGCAACGCTTATTTTTTTGTTTTCTCCGTTTTGCATACTTTTTGCGTTTTTTTTCACAAAAAATAATTTTTTTCACCGAAAAAAGGCGCCCCTCGGGGACGCCTTTTCTTCATTATTATTAAATTACTTGAGAAGATCGCTTGTTCCTGCAAGAATTGCCTTGGCAGTTTCGATCATGGGAGTGTAGTGCTTCTTACGCATTGCCTTGTGATCGTCCATGAAAGGAATGAAGAAAGGTGTTGTGTTGAAGTAGCCGCTACCCTCGCGAGCCATTTCACCTTCCCAGTAGTTTATAGCCCATTCAAGCTGCTTTTTACCCTTTTCGGCATCGCCGAGGCGGATGGAAGCAAGCCCCTGATATACGGGGAGGAGAGGAAGGTTCATGTGTGAGAAGTAGTCGATGTAGAGGTAATTGATATGATCGTAGATCTTCTTCGCCTCATCCATCTTGCCGAACTTTTCAAGAAGAAGTGCTTCCTGATACTGTGCGGGAGTATTTACACATTCATGCCAGATGCCTGCACCGAGGTTTTCGGGGAGCACCTGGGATGTGCGGAAGCAACGGAGAGCTTCTTCATCGTCACCGGCTTTCTTTGCATCCATGCCCTTGCCGTACCATGCGTTGATGTACTGACGTGCAAGTGCGGTTTCGCCGCCCTCGCAAGGAACATAGTTGTGACCTTCAAAGAGTTTGATCGCTTCATCATACATACCTGCGCGGTTGTATGCGCATGCCCACTCGGTTGCGATATCGTCACGTGTGGTCATGAGGTCGGGAACCATGGACTTGATCTTTTCAGCAGCTGCTGCAGGTTCCTTGCCGAGGTGGTTGAGGAGGTATGCGATTTCGTATACGATCTCTTCCATATCGGGCTTGAGTGCATGAGCTTCATCAAGAAGTTCAAGTGCACGGTCAAAGTTACCCTTTCTGTACTCGCAAAGTGCAAGACCGCGCTTGGAAGCGAAGTCATCACCCTTTGCAAAGAGTGCCTCTGCCTCTGCATAGCGGCGGTCACCGTAGTGATAGCAGCCAAGGAGGTAGTTTGCGCCCTGCTCTGCATAAACCTTTGCTTCAAAAGGACGGAAGGGGAATACCTTGTGCTTATCGTTTGCTCTTTCGGGCACACCTGCAAGGTATGCAACTACGGGGCAAAGATCATCGGAGTACTTTGCAACGTCCACGAGAAGTTCTTTTGCTTCCTCATTAAAGCCTGCATCCATCATATCGGTGGCAATATCAAGACAGGTCTGGGACATATTGGAGTACATCTTCTTATAGAATGTATCCTTGTCCATTTCGCCCATAACAACGAGGAAGTATCTTGCAAGGTGGTTGAGAGGATCGCGCTTGAGCTCTTCCTTGAGAGCCTTAACTGCACAATCCTTGTAGCCGAGCTTGTAGCGTGCTACTGCAGCGAGAACTCTTGCGGTGAGGTTCTGTGCGCCGTTTTCAACTGCTACGTCTGCGCACATCTTTGCGTTAACCCAGTCGCCCTTCTTGCAGTCAAGCATAGCGGCTCTGGTCATAGCCTCGGAAAGAGTGTCCTTCATCCATGCGGACTTGCGGAATGCATCATATGCTTCCTTGTCTCTGCCAAGTCCCACAAGTGCAAGACCGCGGTAGTAGTTGAGCTTGCCGCTTTCGGGATGGAAGTTGTAAACAGTGAGAGCCTTGAGCGCTCTTTCAAGAAGCTCGTATGCCTTCTCAAACTCGTGGCGGCGGAGATACATCTCGCCAAGGAGCTGGAGTGCAGGTGCAAAGTTGGGCTCAAGAGCGATTGCGCGCTCAAGATACTCCATGGGATTTGCGCTTGCGTCACGGTACTGCCAGAAGTGGAGAGCCGCAACATAGAGGTCATGAGCGGTGGAAAGCTCATTAGGATACGGAACCTCGGGGAAAAGTTCGGGGAGGGGCTGCTGAACGCGAACGATCTGCTCATAGTAGAGAATATCGCCAATGGAAATCTCATATGCGGAGCAGTCAAATTCGGGAAGGTCAAATACTGTTACCTTACCTGCTTCAAGGTCTGCTACGGTTTCAAGAATAGTCTTGCCGCCTGCAGTGAGTTTGATTGCAGCACCCTTAACGGTAAGAGTGGGCTGAACGCGGAGAACGTTGCTCTCTACGCGGATAGCACAGTCATAGTTTGCATAAGAAGGAACACCAAGTGCAGCGATAGGATACCATGACTGCTTGAAGCACTTGGTTTCATAAGCCTCGAGCCATGTAAGGTCGGGCTGGTTGTTGGTATAAGAACCTGCCATAAGCTCAGCATAAGGGCCGTCGGTATCGGTGAGCGCGCGCTCCCATGAACGTGAAAGCTGATTGTATGCCCAGGTAAACATCTTTTTACCGGTAACGATGTGGTGGTCGCCGATATGTACTACGCCCGCTTTTCTGTCCTGGTCGTAGCCGCCGAAATAGTCATAGTCAGAAGCTGCGCAGAAGTAAGAAGTCGGGAACTTGGTGTTAAAGTGCTTAGAAATGTCAACACCGGGCTCGTCAAATGTATAGCCGTTGAAATGTCCCTTTGCAATTGGGTATGTGGTATTGGAACGGCGATAGTGGAAGTGAACGTGGTCAACGTCGGAGGGGAAGAAAATCTCATAGGAGTGGTTTACCGGAACAGCGGTGTTCTCCCACCAAAGGAATGAGCGGCGCATGGAAGTGCGGTTTGAAACCTTAACGCGGGTCTCAAAAATAGCGCGGTCATTTCCGAGATATACGCCAACCATGCCCTTCATACGGTCAACGGGGTCATGCTCGGAGAGCCATACAGTTACGCCATCCTCTTCTTGTACGATTTCGTAGTCAACGGGCATAAATGTGGATGCTCTGTGATGGTAGGGCCAGTTGAACTCGATACCACCGGAAATCCAGGAGCCGAGAAGACCGATAAGCGCGGGCTTGATAACGTGCTGACGGTAGAAGAAATCATAGTTGTTCTTCTTATCGTAAGCAGTAAAAATCTTACCGCCGATTTCAGGAAGAATGGTAAGCTCGATATAATCGTTTTCGATTACGATAGCTTCGTACTCACGGTCGTGCTTTTCCTTTGCGGGGGTCTTGATAACAACTGCGTTAGGATAGGGGTTGCCTGTGAAACGCTGATGAACGCGATTTTCAGCGAACATGGGAAGCTGCTCAGCAGGCGCTTCTTGATAAGTTGGGATCACAAGAGTTTTTACGGTTACCGTAGTCTTGCTCATGGTCTTTTCTCCTTAATTAGGTGTATTTTTTATTTTACGCCTTCATTTTAACACGCAAAATAGGCTTTTGAAATACAAAAAGTTTTGTAAAAAATCACTCAAAAACTGTACAGGTATTGCACAAACACCGTTTTTTCCTAAAAACAAATATTTTAAAATGCACTAAAAAAAGTTTATTTTATTCTATTTTTCGGCATTTTCACTATTGCTTTTTAGTTTATTTTGTTGTATTATATCTTCCATGCGAGGTGATAATATGCAAAAAATAAACTTTTCAGACATAAAACCCTTCGTCAGATACTCACAAACGCTCATACTCCCTCCCGAATTTTCCACAACCGATGTCCACGCCTGTGACAACCGTCTTGTTTATGTTTTTTCGGGAACGGTAAGAATAAAGTTGGATGACAAAACATTTACCGCAAGCCGCGGCGAACTTTTTATATACCCTTCTGCAACCAAGTATTCAATCATAAACCTCACGGATGAAGACGTAAAAATAATGTCGGTAAACTTTGACTACCTCTCAAGAGACGACCACTGCGCTTCACCTATTCCCACAATTCCTGACCGCCTCTGGCACAAGACCGACGCCGTAGAGAACATATGGTTTGAAGATGAAGAAGCGTTTAACTCCTACATCCACTTAGAGTCGATGCAGTCGCTTGAAAGAATTTTTGGCGACATGACCGAAGAATTTGTAAACACAAAACCTTTTTCAAGCGATATTCTCGGACTTCTCATGCACGAGGTGCTGATTTTTACCGCGCGCAGAGTTGCTCTCGGTAACGGACAGAAAATGACCGGACTTGTCTACAGGGTGATCGACTATATTCAGGAAAACTTTGCATCCGACCTTTCCAATGAGGAGATCGGCAAGCGCTTTAATTACCATCCAAATTACATCAACCGCGTTATCCAGAAACACACCGGACTTTCGCTCCATCAGTATGTACTCTCTTGCCGTGTGTCAAAGGCGCTGGAGATGCTTCAGACATCGGGACTTTCTGTTACCGAGGTTGCCGAGAGAGTCGGTTTTTCGTCAATAAAGCATTTTTCGCAGACATTCAAGAGCATCTACGGATACTCGCCCATACATTTCAAAGACTGACGTCTCACTTGAAAATGCAAGCATTTTCAAGTGCTTACAAAACCGTTCACTCAGCGTGCAAGGTGCTAAAGCACCTGACGACCTAAAGGTCGCGCTCAACCGCTCGCAGTTTTTGAGGAGTAAAAAATCCGCACAAAGTGCGGATTTTTGTTTTATTTTCCTATTTCTTCAATATCATAAGGTGTTGTCTGATATACAAAGTAATTGAGCCAATTGGAATAAAGCAGATTTGCCGAGGAACGCCATGTTACCATCGGTTCCTTTGTATCATCGTCATTCGGGAAGTAGTTCACCGGCACTTCAATCGGAAGCCCTGCCGTCTTATCACGCACATATTCCTTTTTCAGCGTGTCCGCATCGTACTCGGAATGTCCGGTAATAAAAATGTGCTTGCCGTGGTCGGCGATAACCGCATACACACCCGCCTCCTCCGAGGAAGCAAGTATGCGAAGTCCGGGCACCTTTTCAATATCCTCGCGAAGCACGGTGGTGTGGCGCGAATGAGGTACCAAAAACTCATCGTCAAATCCGCGGAACAAAATTGAGCGTTTGTACTCAACCTTATGGCGGAATACGCCGAACATCTTTTTATCAAGCGGAACTTTGTTGATTCCGTAATGATAGTAAAGGCCTGCCTGGGCACCCCAGCAGATGTGGAATGTACTTGTCACATGGGTTTTGCTCCACTCCATTATCTCACAAAGCTCTTTCCAGTACTCAACCTCTTCAAACGGCATATGCTCAACGGGCGCGCCGGTGATAACCATGCCGTCAAAGCGCATGTCGCGCACCTCGTCAAAGGTCTTGTAAAAAGCAAGCATATGCTCTTCAGAGGTGTTCTTCGGAATATGAGAAGTCTTTACAAGTTCCATTTCAACCTGCAAAGGTGTATTTCCGAGAAGTCTTGCAAGCTGGGTTTCGGTAGTGATTTTAGTGGGCATAAGATTTAAAATGAGAAGTTTAAGCGGTCTTATGTCCTGTGTTATCGCTCGTGTTTCGGTGATAACAAATATGTTTTCGCTCTCAAGCGTTTCTGTCGCGGGGAGCGCATTTGGAATTTTGATAGGCATGGTGTACCTCTTTTGTATTATGTAAGACCCCTTTTAAAAAGGTTTCTTGCATTTTATTTACGCATTAGCCAAAGCCTGAGCTACATCGTCGATGATATCTTCAACGTTTTCAATACCAACAGAAAGGCGTACAAGTTCGGGGAGTACGCCGGCATCGCGAAGCTGCTCATCGGTAAGCTGGCGGTGAGTTGTTGATGCAGGATGAAGCACGCAGGTTCGCGCATCTGCAACGTGAACTACGATTTTTGCAAGTTTGAGCGAATCCATAAACTTGGTTGCTGCTGCTCTGCCGTCCTTGAGTCCGAAAGCAATAACGCCGGATGCACCCTTGAGATACTTCTTTGCAAGTGCATACTCGCTGTCGCCCTCAAGCATTGGATAGCTTACAAACGAAACCTTGGGATGGTTTTTAAGCATCTGTGCAACCTTAAGCGCATTTTCACTGTGGCGCTCCATGCGGAGTGCGAGCGTCTCTGTGCCGAGATTCATAATATAAGCATTCATCGGCGCAGGAGTCATGCCGAGGTCACGCATCATCTGTACACGCGCCTTGGTGATATAAGCTGCCTTGCCGAAATCTCTTGTATAAACAACGCCGTGATAGGAGTCATCGGGCGTGGTGAGTTCTGGGTATTTGCCGCCCTTTTCCCAGTCAAAGTTGCCGCTGTCGATAATAACTCCGCCAACGGTCTGTGCGTGACCGTCGAGGTACTTTGTGGTGGAATGAATAACGATATCCGCGCCAAACTCAAAAGGTCTGCAAAGTACGGGAGTTGCAAAGGTGTTGTCAACCATCAACGGTACTCCCTTGCGGTGCGCAAGTCCTGCAAAGCGTTCAATGTCAAGTACTGTGAGCGCAGGGTTTGCAATGGTCTCGCCAAAAAGTGCTCTTGTACGGTCATCAAAGCGTGCTTCAATCTCCTCGTCGGACATATCGGGAGTTACAAAGCGCACTTCAATGCCGAGTTTTTTCATTGTAACTGCAAAAAGGTTTACAGTACCGCCGTAAATGCTTGCAAGGCTGACAAAGTTATCGCCTGCTTTTGCAATATTTGTGAGCGCGATAAAGTTTGCTGCCTGTCCGGACGAAGTGCAAAGAGCACCAACTCCGCCCTCAAGGTCGGAGAGTTTTGCCTCAACTGCCGCAACGGTGGGGTTTGATATTCTTGTATACATATGCCCATCGAGTTTGAGGTCAAAAAGTGCTCCAAGATCCTCAGAGGAATCATATTTATAGGTTGTGCTTTGATAAATGGGAAGCACGCGGGGCTCGCCGCTCTTTGGCTCGTAACCCGATTGAATACATTTAGTCTCGATATGCATAAAAATCTCCTTAGTGAAAGTTTTATTATAATATTGTAGCATAGACAGCGTCACTTTGCAAGAATAAATTATAAGTTTATGTGGGTGAGTAAAAACGGTTATCAAACCGTAGGGGCGAATAGTATTCACCCGCCTTGCCATGGTTTTAGGTTGTTTCGATGGGCGATTAATAATCGCCCCTACTTGATGCCTCCCTTTCGGGATGCAACGTGATTTCTCCGCTCCTCGATATCTCTCCAATACAAAAAACCACCTTGCGGTGGTTTTTGTTTTGGCGCGCCATGAGGGATTCGAACCCACGACCAACGGAATCGGAATCCGGTACTCTATCCAAACTGAGCTAATGGCGCATATCGCCTTGACAGGCAAGGCGAGTTTTATTATAACATATTCTTTTTTAAAAAGCACTAACTTTTTTGTCGTTCAAAGAAATATTTTCCGCGATGTGCGTTAATACTCTGTATTACTCCTATCAGACAAAACGAAGCAAGCATTGACGAGCCGCCGTAACTCATAAACGGCAGCGTAATTCCGATAACAGGAAGCTTTGCAAGGCACATTCCGATATTTTCTGCCGACTGCGCAATTATCACAGCTGCAACGCCGACACACATATACGATGCATAACTGCCCTGCATCTTATGCGCAAGCACAAGCGCGCGTACAACCAGAATAACAAGCATGGCAATTACAACAAACGCTCCGAAAAATCCGAACTTTTCACCGGTTATCGCGAAAATAAAGTCAGTATGTGCAAAAGGTACCTTTTGATATTCGGTGCCGCCAGAGAAACCGGTACCGAAAAAGCCGCCTGCCGAAATTGCATTTTTGCTCATAAGTGCCTGAAAGCCCTTGTTGCCGGGGTCGGTTTCGGGCCAGAAACCTGCAAGTATGCGAAGCTGCTGATACGGCTTTAACATTTTCCAAAGAAACGGTGCTGCCAGCGCCACTGCTGTAGCTCCTCCAAGCAGATACCAGATGCTAAGCCCCGCCGCAAAAAGCATTGCAATTGTCAAAAATACAAACACAAGTGCGCTGCCGAGGTCGCCCTGAAGCATTACAAGACCTATGATCACACCGGCATGAATGCCGAGCTTGAGCAAACTTTTAAGTGTGTTGATAGTGTCCTTATGCATATGCAGATGTCTTGAAAAAGTAACTATATACATTACTTTTACAAACTCCGACGGCTGAATACCAATCGGTATACCCTCGAATCTTATCCAGCTTTTGTTGCCGTCGCCCGTGCCGATCGCAAGTGTAAGCACCAGCAAAAACACACTGATTGCAAAAAGCGGAATTGAAAACTTTTCGGCGACATCCTCATAATCAATAGTGGAAATAATAGTCATTGTCACCGTGCCGAGCACCATGGCGGCAAGCTGTATGTAAAAATACTTTACGCCGTAGTCATGTGCCGCACCGGCGAGCGTAAGGAGACTGACAAATGCAAGCGTAATTGCCGCAAAAAGCACAATATAGTCAAGCTTGCGCAGTTTTTCATACCATGTTATCGAAAAAACCTTCATGTCTACCTCCTTGTTTACAACATATATCCCAATTATAACACACTCTTAATCCATTGACAAGAAAAAATGATATTGTTATAATTAATTCCAAAGGAGATGATTTTCATGTCTAAAATTTACACATCGGCGGAGCAGCTTATCGGAAAGACACCGCTCCTGCGCCTTACAAATATCGAAAAAAAATACGGCACTGCGGCAAAAATCGTTGCAAAGCTTGAGATGTTCAATCCCGGCGGCAGCGCAAAGGACCGCGTTGCACTTGCAATGCTTAACGATGCCGAGCGCCGCGGAATTATCAACAAAAACTCCGTTATCATCGAGCCGACAAGCGGCAATACCGGCATCGGTCTTGCGTCTGTTGGCGCGGCACGCGGATACCGCACAATTATCGTAATGCCCGACTCAATGTCAAAAGAACGCTGTGTGCTGATGCGCGCATTCGGTGCAGAGCTTGTACTCACCGATGGCGCTAAAGGAATGGCAGGTGCAATTGAGCGCGCAAACGAACTTGCAAAAGAAATACCTGACAGTTTCATCCCCGGACAGTTTGAAAATCCGGCAAATGCGGCAGCGCATTTTGAAACGACCGGCCCTGAGATCTATGAAGATACCGACGGCGAAATCGACTGCTTTGTTGCAGGAGTTGGCACCGGCGGCACTATCACAGGCGTTGGCGAATACCTGAAAAGCAAAAACGAAAGTATAAAAATTGTAGCCGTGGAACCTGCGACAAGCGCGGTTCTTTCAGGCGGCGAAAAGGGTGCCCATGGTCTTCAGGGTATTGGCGCAGGCTTTATCCCGGCGGTGCTCAACACAAGTATTTACGATGAAATCGTAACCGTAACCGATGGCGAAGCGCTTGAAATGGGCAGAGAACTCGGCAAAAGCGAAGGCATTTTAGCCGGCATTTCATCGGGGGCTGCACTCGTTGCGGCAATTAAAATTGCATCACGCAAAGAAAACAAGGACAAAACCGTTGTTGTACTCCTTCCCGACACCGGCGACAGATATCTCTCAACCGCTATGTTTGAATAGAAAAATCCGTGGCAATTGCCACGGATTTTTTATAGAATTATGCAAATCAAGCCGCCGCTGCCTTCGTTTATCACGCGCTCAAGCGTTTCTGAAAGCCGTTTTTGCGCATCCTCGGGGATGTGCGCAAGTTTTGTGCGAAGTCCCTCATTGACAAGTTCATACAGCGACTTGCCAAACATATTTGTATCCCAGATTTTTTCAGGCGCAGTACCGAGCGACTCCGTAATGGAGCGCACAAGCTCCTCCGACTGCGCTTCGCTGCCGACTATGGGATTTACCTCTGCCTCGATATCGGCTTTTATCATGTGAATCGACTTTGCCGCGGCGCGCAATCTCACGCCGTAGCCGCCTGCCTGTTTGACGATCTGCGGCTCCTTAAGCGTAAGCTCATTGACCGACGGCATAACAATACCATAGCCCTTTCGCTCAACATCCAAGAGTGCTTGTGCTACCCTGTCATAGCTCTCCTTTGCGGCGGCGAGTTCCTTGAAAGCCTTAAACAGCTCGGCATCGCTTGATATCTTCATGCCGGAAAGCTCGCCAAGTACTTCAAAATACTTTTCTCCCGGCACAGAAAGCTTAACCGTAGCCTCTCCGCTTGAAAGATCCATCTCAGCATCCTCAAAATATGCTCCGACGCCCTCTCCCATTCCCATTTCAAAGGCGCGGCGCACTTCGCTCATCTTTTCCAGTGCTTCAGATGTATTTTTAACTCCGCGGTAGATGCTCTCGCGGAGCGGATGCCCCTCTGAAAGCGCGCAAACCCACTCCGGCATATCAATGTTTATGCGCTTTATCGGAAATTCAAGCAGCAGCAATGAAAGTATGCCCTCAATATCGTCATTGGAAAGCTCGGCACAGTTGACAAGCGCAACCGGCACCCCGTATTTTTCTTCAAGTGCGCCGCCAAGCTTCTGTGCCGCCTCGGAATGTGGATTGACCGAGTTTACAAGTATAACAAAAGGCTTTTCGCTTTTTTTCATTTCTTCAATTATTTCGCCCTCAACCGCAGCATAACTTTCGCGCGGGATCTCACCTATACTTCCGTCGGTTGTTACAACCACTCCTACCGTGGAGTGACTTTGCATCACCTTGTTTGTACCAAGTCGCGCCGCCTTTGAAAACTCCATTTTTTCCTCGCTCCACGGAGTGCTCACCATGCGCGGCTCGCCGTTCTCCTCAAAGCCCTGTGCGCCATCTACAAGATAGCCCACACAGTCAACCATGCGGACATTCATTTTAATTCCGCCGGCAGTTTTAACCTTTGCGCCGTTTTCGGGCACAAACTTCGGCTCGGCAGTCATGACAGTTTTTCCGCTTGCCGACTGCGGAAGTTCATCACGCGCCCGCGCGCGCAAGCTCTCATCCTCAATACCGGGCAGCACCGCTTTTTCCATAAACTGTTTGATAAACGTAGATTTTCCGCTGCGTACAGGACCTACAACTCCGATATAAATATCGCCGTTTGTCCGAGTTGCTATTTGTTCGTAAATGTTTTTTGTCATGTTTTTCCTCCGCAAATACTTTGTTTGCTACATGAATATGAAAAGTACAAATAAAATAGAACGGCATCACAAGCGATGCCGTTCTGTTTATTATAATTTAATTACATTTGCGATACCGACAGTTCCTGCGATTTTTTCCTCACGCGCATGGCATGTAAGTACAAGTGACTGCGTATCCTCGGCGGCAAGCGCAAAAAGGATCTTTATCATCTGCTTTGTGCGCTTATCGTCTGCATGCGCGAAACTCTCATCAAGTATGAGCGGAATTTTTTCATCCTTGCACACAAGGTCAATAAGAGCCAGGCGAAGTGCAAAATACGCACCCTCGCGTGTACCCTTTGAAAGATATGAGATATCGTGCGCACCGCCCTCGGAGATAAAGGTGAGCCCCATCTCGCTGTCAACACCGATTTCGGTATACTTTCCATCGGTCATAACGCCCATAAGCTTGCCTGCGTATTCAGCAAGGCGGGGAGAAATGCGTGTGCGAAGCCCCTCTGAAGCGTTTGCAATGGAACGCATTGCAAGTTCTGCCGCCGCGTATCTCGCCTTTGCCGCAGCTTCCTTTTTGCAAAGTGCTTCAAGCGTTGCTTTGATAAGCGCGGGATTTTGCGCTGTGGCACGGAGCGCGGCAAGTGATTTTTCAAGGTCACCCTTTTTAATCTCAAGCGCGGCTATTGCATTTTCGGCAAAATCACGCTTACGGCGGAATTCGTTTACATCAAATTTTTCAAATACGGTCAAGTCGCCAACCGCACCGAGAATTTTTTCAACAGTTTCGCGGTCATACGCGGCATTTTCTTTTTCAAGCTGTGAGATACGCTCAAGGATGACCTTTTCTCTTGAAAAGATTTCTTCTCTTGCGCGAATGTACTCTTCTACAATTCTGAAAAGTTCGCCGCTTTCGGTGCCGCCGTCAATCCGTTTTGCCTCGGCTGCAAAGTTTTCCTTTGCCTCCTTGAAACGGGCTTCCTCGTTTTCAAGCAAAGCCGCCGCTGTGCTTTCCGCTTCACGCGCTCTTGCAAGCATCGCCTGCGAGCGTGCACCGGTTTCGGACATTTCCTTGGCTCTGTCAAGCAGATCATGTTCACTTGCGGCTCCGTGTTTTTCAAGCATTGCAGCAAATTTCTTTTTGGTCACGATACCCAAAACAAGCAATACCGCGCCTGCCACTACCGCCACAGCGCTTGCAATATACAAAGCGGGATCCATTTTCAAAAGATATACCGCACAGGCAAGTGAAATGCCGAGCGCAAGAAAAACTGCGCCCATTATAACAAAAAGCTTTGAGCTCTTTTTCACCTTCTCAATTGCGCCTGCCGCCGCTATCAGCGGAGCGGTGTCGCCGCCGTCGGTGTACGCTTCTTCAGCCGCGGCTCGTGCCGTGACTGCGTTTTCATACTTTGCGCGTGCAGTAGTCACGCTGCGGTCATATGCTTCAACGGTCTCAGCAGTGTGGCGCAGTCTGCCGAGGTACTCACCGTCGGGTACAAATCCACCGTAACGTGTGTCAAGCTCTTCTTTTTCTTTTGCGAGAGCTTCCATAGTGGCTTTTGCTTCATCGGCTGCCTTAAACCTTGTATATGCAAGATAATTATCATAAAGCTCGCAGAGTTTTTTTGCGCGAGTGTAGTCGTTTTTGTTTTCGCCTATGCGCTTATCGGTTTCAATAAGGCTTCCCTCTTTGGCAATAATTTCACTCGAATCCGAAAGCGCCTTTGAAAGACGAGCCTCCAGATCCTCACGCTCTCTGCCAAGGTCAAAAATCAAGCCGCCCTTGCCGTTTTTGTGCAAAAGACTCACGCGAAGTGCATCGAGCTTTTTGAGTGCCTTATCAGTGCTGACTGTCTCATCGGCGGAGAAAAGAAGATTTTCTATAGCACTTCCAAGCTCGGCACCGCCTGTGTATGCCTCGCTTTCCTGCGAGATATAGGCAACCTTTTTAAACACGGTTTCGGGAATGCCAAGCAGCGCTTCTCCTGCGTTTTCACCTTTAAAAACCTGCACTTTTTTGTCAAGGTCGGTTATCGCAAGACTTTCGCGCAGTGCGCCCGATGAATTTTGCGAAATTTTACGGTCTATGCGATAGCGTGTGCCGTTTGCAAAAAGCTCCATGTATCCGCCAAACGAGCTGTCGCCAAAAGAAAGATACTTTTGTCTTTCCGAAACATCGCCGTCAGCAGGGCGCGACGATGCGCCATAGAGCATGAATTTTATAAACTCGGATACGGTACTTTTGCCGCTTTCATTGTCACCGAATATGATGTTTACACCGTGTGTAAATTCCACATCGCGCTCACGGCTGCCCATAAATGAGTCAATATGTATTTTTTCTATTCTCATTTTGCCACTACTCCGTAATATTTCTGCCTTCAAGTGCCGCAAGTCCGATTTTCAGCGCCGCAGAAGCCGTTGCGCGTTCTTCGGCAGTACCGCTTGTAAGCAGCGGCAAAAGCTCGCGGTAAAGCTCGCCGCGCATAGTCATATCGCGCTCAAGCAAGCCGCCGTCAAATGTGGGGCTTGTTTTGTCCTCTATCTCAAGCATAAAAATGCCGCGCACCGCGCCTTCAAGGCGGTTCAGGTTTTCAACCGAGGGCGCAATAGCACCGAAAAGAGTCACGCGGAGCAAGGTCTCTTCACCGTATTTTTTCTCCTTGATAAGCGCATCTATCTTTTCTGCAACTTCATTTATGCTTGATGCACCGCCAACGTCAAGTTTTTCCCATTCGTAATGGCGGCGCGCAATGTTTTTACGTTTAACTGTCAGCGCAAAATCGCCGGAGGTCTTTGCCTCAATATAATAAATTCCGCCCTTACCGCATTCATCAAAACTGCGTCCTTCTACAAATCCCGAATACGACCATGTTACCCCGTTTTCCTTAAAGAGTTCAGGGTTTTTATGTATGTGCGAAAACGCATTGTAGTGGGCGCCAAAGCGGACAACATCGTCCTTTGTAACGGGACAGTATGTGGAAAGCGGATTTGACATATCGCAATGTCCGCAAACAAGATGAAGGCGTCCGTTACCCTCGCAGGTTCTGCCTGCAAGCGGACTTTCGTTCATTGAGGAGGAGCAGAATGCCCAGCCGTAAACCTCGGTATTGAGGTCATCGAAAATATAGCGCGAAAGCCCCTCGGTGTGAAAAACGCATACATTTTCGGGAAGCTTTTGCGAAGCATAAAGACTGCCGCGTGTATATGGGTCATGGTTTCCCGGTGCAATGATAAAACGGCATTCGGGAAGTGCTGCAAACTCCTTGCAGAGCAGTTCCACAGTTTCTGTTGTGGCATAGCCGTCATCAAAAAGGTCGCCCGATATCAGCACGATGTCGGCGGCAACCTCTTTTATATAGTACATTATAGATGTAAAAGTAGCACGAAGCTCGCGGCGGCGGATTTCGCTTTTATCAAC
>SVRG01000133.1 GCA_015064965.1 Oscillospiraceae bacterium | reverse complement strand
GGGAGTATTGTCCTTGGGATAAAAATAAAGCACTACCTTTTTGCCAAGAAAATCCGCAAGCGAAACGGCATTGCCGTCTTTATCATTTAAAGTAAAATCCGGAGCTTTTGTTCCTACTTCAAGCATATTTTTTCTCCTAATTCAGTGTTACTAATATTTTAGCATAAAATCCATAACAATATCAAGTAAAAACAGTGGCAAATGAAAAACATTTGCCACTGTTTCATCAGTCAAATTTAAATGAACCTGCAAGAAGTGTCACTGCATCGGTGCCGACAGTCAAAAGTCCGCCGTCACAGGTGGCAGTTCTTTTTTTATCCTCGGAAATCCATATTGTACACGGACATTTCACAAGCGATGTAACAAACGGAATGTGCCCTGCCATGATAGCAAGGTCGCCAAGCACACCGCGCACATCAAGTTTTACAACGTCGCCGCTGAATTTGTGTCCGTCGGGGGTGGAAACTGTAAGTTTAAAGTTTTTCATCCCTGTACCTTCTTTGCCTTTTCAACAGCTTCATCAATAGTACCTACATAGAGGAATGCCGACTCGGGCAAATCGTCATGCTTGCCCTCGATAATCTCCTTAAATCCGCGAACGGTCTCGGAAATCGGCACGTATTTGCCTGCAAAGCCGGTGAACTTTTCAGATACATCAAACGGCTGGGAGAGGAAACGCTGAATTTTTCTCGCGCGCTGAACCAAGAGTTTATCCTCATCAGAAAGCTCATCCATACCCATAATGGCAATGATGTCCATAAGCTCATTATATCTCTGCAGAATACGCTGAACCTCTTTTGCAACCTCATAATGCTCCTTGCCTACGATCTCAGGAGAAAGAATACGGCTTGAGGATTCAAGCGGGTCAACTGCAGGATAAATACCCTGAGATGCAATACTTCTTGCAAGAACTGTTGTTGCATCAAGATGCGCAAACGTTGTTGCCGGAGCCGGGTCGGTCAAGTCATCCGCAGGCACATATACAGCCTGAATGGATGTAATAGACCCCTTCTTAGTCGATGTAATACGCTCCTGAAGTGCGCCCATCTCCGTTGCGAGCGTAGGCTGATAGCCTACCGCAGAAGGCATACGTCCGAGCAATGCCGAAACCTCACTGCCCGCCTGAGTGAAACGGAAGATATTATCAATAAAGAGAAGAACATCCTGTCCCTCTTTATCGCGGAAATACTCCGCCATTGTAAGTCCGGAAAGTGCAACGCGCATACGCGCTCCGGGCGGCTCGTTCATCTGACCGTACACAAGCGCGGTCTTTTTAAGAACGCCCGATTCCTTCATTTCGTTATAGAGGTCATTACCCTCTCTTGTACGCTCGCCTACGCCGGTAAATACCGATATACCGCCGTGCTGCTTTGCAATATTGTTGATAAGCTCCATAATAAGTACGGTCTTACCAACGCCTGCACCGCCAAAAAGACCGATTTTACCGCCCTTTGAGTATGGGCAGATAAGGTCGATAACCTTTATACCGGTTTCAAATATTTCAGCACTTGTGGCAAGCTCGTCATAGCTCGGCGCGCCACGGTGAATATTCCAGCGCTCCTCGGTTTTGGGAGTGGGAACATTATCAACGGCATCTCCGAGAACATTGAAAATTCTACCGAGGGTCTCATTGCCCACCGGCACGCTTATCGGCGCTCCGGTATCGGTTACGTCAACACCTCTTTGTAAACCGTCTGTAGATGCCATGGCAATACATCTCGCTACATTGTCGCCGATGTGCTGGGCAACCTCAACGGTTAAAACTCTTTCTCCCTGGGGAATGGTAAGGGCATTGTGTATAGCCGGAAGTTCGCCTTCGTTAAAGCGGACGTCCACTACCGGACCCATTACCTGCGTTACTTTTCCTATATTCATCACTGTCTCCTATATCAATTGCCGCTACCGGCAACGATTTCTGTGATTTCCTGAGTGATTGCACCCTGTCTTGCGCGATTGTATTCAAGTTGGAGTTCGCTTATCATCTGGCGTGCATTCTTGCCTGCGCTGTCCATTGCCATTCGTCTTGCGCTTACTTCACTTGCAAAGCTCTCCCTTGCAAGAACCGTGACGATTCCTGCAACATATTCGCGGACAACATTGTTAAGCACTGTGAGCGTATCCGGCTCAAAAACAGTTGCAGCACTATCGTTTTTTACCTCGCCGTCAAGCGGCAAAATCCATTTGATAAACGCTTCCTGCAACATTACAGAGTTATACTTTGTTGCAATGATGCCAAGTTTATCGAACTCGCCTTTTGCAAAGTCCTCACAAAGTTTATCTGCAAGAGACGCTGCATCTTCAAACGAAAAACGCTCGGAAGAAACAACCGGCGCGCCAAATCTTTCGCAGGCGCGTTTGCCTATCGGAATAAACTCAGCGTCCCTATACTCCGCCGCAAGGCGAAAAACATTTGCATTATAGCCGCCGGCAAGTCCGCGGTCGCCCGCAATAACGATAATGCGTGTGCGCCCGGTTTCGCGTTTTTGCAAATACGGACTTCTTGCGCATTCACGGCTTGATGTAAGCACGCTTATCGCCTTTTCAAGCGAAGCTCCGTATTCGCGTCCCTTAAACATGGCATCGTTTGCACGGCGGATTTTAGATGCCGCAACAAGCTCCATCGCTTTTGTAAGCTGCAAGGTGGATGTAACACTCTTTATACGCACACGAAGTGCTTTTGTGTTTCCTGCCATACCGCTTTACACCTGCATTTCTTTTAGAATTGCCTTGAGTTCGCTTACATCATTATCATCAAATGAACCGCTCTCAATTCGTGCAAGCCATTCGCCATGCTGATTTTCAAGTTTTGCAAAAAGTCTTGACTCATACTCACGGACATCTTTAACATCTACATGGTCAAGATAGCGATTGATAACCGCGTAAACAATAGCAACCTGGCAACCAACGCGAACAGGTGTATTTTTGCCCTGCTTGAGCACCTCTACAATTCGGTCACCGAGAGCAAGACGCGCCTTGGTATCTGCATCGAGGTCACTGCCGAATTGCGCAAATGACTGAAGCTCGCGATACTGCGAATAAAGCAATTTGAGTTCGCCCGAAACTTTTTTCATACCCTTGAGCTGTGCGCTTCCGCCTACACGGCTTACAGAAATACCGGGGTTGATAGCAGGCATAAGTCCTGCATGAAAAAGCTCTGTTTCGAGGAATATCTGACCGTCAGTAATGGAAATAACGTTTGTGGGAATATATGCAGAAACGTCACCTGCCTGTGTTTCAATAATCGGAAGTGCAGTTATAGAGCCGCCACCGTATTCTTTTGCAACGCATGCCGCACGTTCAAGCAAACGTGAATGGAGATAGAATACGTCACCGGGATATGCTTCTCTGCCC
>SVRG01000001.1 GCA_015064965.1 Oscillospiraceae bacterium | reverse complement strand
ATAGAATATGCGGCTTTCCTCGAAAATGCAGGAATTGACGCGCTTATCATTGCCGACATCGGTGCGGCAGACGTAATTCACAGATATATTCCCACGATGCGCCTGCACGGCTCAACGCAGTTTTCGGGACACAATGCCGAGGCTGCAAAATTCCTTGCAGAGCGCGGATTTGAAAGGATGGTTGCAGCGCGCGAGCTTTCGCAAAAAGACCTCACCGCGCTTGTCAAGACATCGCCGATCGAAATTGAAACTTTTATCCACGGTGCGCTCTGCGTTTGCCATAGCGGACAGTGCTTAATGAGCTCCATGATAGGAAATCGCAGCGGAAACCGCGGCATGTGTGCACAGCCCTGCCGCCTGCCTGATAAAAACGGCAAGTATCCGCTTAGTTTAAAGGACCTCGCAATGGCAAGCCGCATTCCCGAGCTGCTTTCCACCGGCGCGGCATCTCTTAAAATAGAGGGGCGAATGAAGTCGCCGGAATACGTTCACGGCGTTGTCAGCATCTACCGCCGCTTGCTTGATGAGCGCAGAAATGCCACTGCTGACGAGTATCGTACCCTTGAGGAGATTTTCAGCCGCGACGGATTTACCACAGGATATTTTGATAAAAAAATAAGCACTTCCATGCTTGGCGTGCGCAGTGAGGATGCAAAGCAAAAGAGCCGCACCCTTGCACCGTTTGAGAAAATCGTGCGCAAAATGCCAATTACCATATCCGCCGCATTAAAGCGCGGCAAGCCTTTTGAGATTACGGTTGGCGGTGCCAAGGGAACTGTAAAGGTTATGGGCGCTGTGGCCGAGGATGCGATAAATGCGCCCTTGACACGCGACTCGCTTGAAAAAAACCTTGCAAAACTCGGCGGCACAGCGTATTCGCTTGAAAAATGTGATATCGACCTTGACGATGGGCTTATACTTCGCGTTAGCGAGATAAACGCACTTCGCCGCGAAGCGATAGAGAAGTATGCAACTCTCGGCGAGCGCAATCATGACGGTCCAACCGCTGTTTTTTACAGAGCAAAACGCGGTGAAAAAGCGGACACAGATGCACGCAGCGCACTTGTGATGCGTGCAAAGAATTTGCCAAAAGACGATGAGTTTTATGAGTTTTTCAACACGGTTTTCCTTCCGCTTGCAGAGTTTTTAAAGTGCGACGAACCGCGTGTGCGCGGAGTGGCGCTTCCTGCAGTGGTTTTTGACGGCGAATATGAAAAAATTGCCGCCGATGTTGCTTTGGCAAAGCAAAAGGGGGCAACCGATGCGCTTGTTTCAAACTATGGGCATGTTGCACTTGCAAATGGGCTTAAGATCCACGGCGATTTCAGGCTCAATGTGACAAACGGCTTGTCGGCACAGTTTGCTAAAGATAGCGGATTTGAAAGCCTTATTCTCTCGCCCGAGCTTACCGCGGCACAGCTCCGCGATATCGGCGGAAGCGTAAGACATATTGTGTATGGCAGGCTTCCGGTAATGCTGCTTGAAAAATGCGCCGCAAAGGAGACAAGCGGATGCAAAGCCTGTGACGAAGACCGCGCAGCGCTCACGGATAGGGCAAATATGCGTTTTCCGATACTCCGCGAGGAGCCGCACAGAAGCATAGTTTTCAACAGCGTTCCAACTTATGCACTTGACCGCGTGATGCATGGCGGAGAGCATTTCATCTTTTCCACCGAGAGCGCAGGAGAGATAATGAGTATTATTGATGCCGCAAAACGACACGCGGCACCGACCTTTGATATACGGAGAATAAAAGAAAAATGATAAAGATTTACCTTGCTTCCGCATCGCCCCGCCGCAAAGAGATTCTCGAGATGATGAAGCTTGATTTCACCGTTTCGCTTGCCGAGACCGATGAGAGTATCGGCGCGGACACTGACATGGAGAGCGTGGGCGAGATACTTGCAACGCGCAAGGCTCACGCGCTTCGCGAAAAGCTTTTGGGAGAGGGCTCCTTTGACAAAGAAACGGTGATAATCGCCGCAGATACTCTTGTGTATGTCGGAAATGTGCCCCTCGGCAAGCCGAGCGACGCCGATGATGCGCTTCGCATGCTGTCGGTTCTTTCAAACCGCTCCCATACGGTTTGCACCGGCACCTGCGTGATTTACGGCGACAGGTCCATTTCGTCAAGCGACCTTTCAACAGTTTACTTTGGTGATGTTTCCAAAGAGGAGGCACGCGCCTATGTTGCAACAGGTGAGCCGCTTGACAAGGCCGGCGCATATGCGATTCAGGGCATCGGAGCAAGTTTTGTGCGATATATCGAGGGCGACTTTTTCTCGGTTATGGGACTTTCGCCCAAAACTGTTCGCCGTCTTTTCTCGGCGCTTGGAATTTCCTATTTTGATTTGATAAACGGAGCTAATCATGAAGTTTGATTTACCATTTAAATTTCCAAAAGTCAAGGTTTCAAAAAACCTTGGCATCGACCTTGGCACATCAAATACGCTGATTTACGGTTCGTCGCGCGGCATTGTCGTGCAGGAGCCGTCTGTTGCCGCGGTAAATAATCGTACAATGGCGGTTCTTGAGGTTGGCGACGCAGCCAACTTGATGGTTGGCAAAACTTCGGGTGAGCAGATTGCGTTTCGCCCGATAAAGGACGGCGTTATAGCCGATTTTGACGTGACTGTTTCAATGCTTCACAGATTCATGCAAAAGGCGGCGGGCTCGATGATTTTAAGCCGTCCCAAGGTTGCAATGTGCGTTCCGCACGGAATCACCGGCGTTGACCGCCGCGCATTTGAGGATGCGGCGATAAACGCGGGCGCGCGCAGCGTTACACTTATTGAAAAACCCATTGCGGCGGCACTTGGTGCAGGCATCAAGATCGGCGCGCCGCGCGGCAGCTTTATAATTGATATCGGCGGCGGTACTACCGAGGTTGCAACTGTAAGCCTTGGCGCAATAGTTGTGTCAAACTCGATCCGCGTTGCGGGCAACCGCCTTGACGAGGCGATAATGATTTACATCAAGCGCCGCTATAATGTTTCGATAAGCCCAAAAACCGCAGAGATCCTCAAACTCCGTATCGGAAGTGTGCATCCCATGGCTGATATGGGCTCAATGGAGGTGCGCGGCAAAAACCTTGCAAGCGGACTTCCTGCAAAGCTTCAGGTAACATCCGGTGAGGTGCGCGAGGCAATGAGCGACCAGATAGAGCAGATACTCGACTGCATTCGTCAGGTGCTTGAAAAAACTCCGCCCGAACTTTGCTCGGATATTTACGACCGCGGAATCCTGCTCACCGGCGGCAGCGCAAATCTGCGCGGACTTGCAAGTCTGCTCACGCAGATTACAGGCATCCGCGTGACCCTTGCCGACAAGCCGATGCAGAGCTGCGCGGTGGGACTTGGCAAGTTTATCGAAAACCCCGAAAGATATCCGTATCTCACGCAGTATAAAGCGAGATAAACCGTAGGGGCGATTAGTAATCGCCCGTTAGCTTCCATCAGATGTTGTACAGGCGGGCGATTGATAATCGCCCCTACAAGTTTGTGTGGATAAGTTCTCGAAAGGAGGTCAACATGAATTCATTTTTCAAGAGCCGTGCATTTGCGGTGCTGCTTACACTTTTTATAATTCTTGCAGGTGTACCTACAATTCTCACCGCGATGGGACAGGGCTCGTATGTGCGCGACACTGCGATGACCGCACTTTCTCCGCTTATGCGCGGTGCAAGTGCAATTGGCGGCGCGTTTCGCGGTTTTGTTGATTATTTCACAGAGTTTGACCGCCTGAAAGACGAAAACAAGGTTTTATCCGACCGCGTAAGGGAGCTTGAAAAAGAGCTTTACGATGCAAAATTGCTTGAAAGCGAAAACGAATGGATGCGTATGTACCTCGGTGCAAAGCGCGCAAACACCGAGTATTCCTTCTGTGATGCAAATCTTATCGGGCGCGAGGCAGGCAAGTACGCCTCATCATTTACGCTTGACCGCGGCAGCGCATCGGGAATAAAGGTGGGTATGCCGGTTGTCACAAACTACGGAGTTGTCGGTAAGGTCAGCGAGGTTGGGCTTACATTCTGCCGCGTTTCAACTATTATAAACTACGATTCCTCGGTGGGCGCATATATAGAGCGCAGCGGCGAGGTGGGTATTGTCAGCGGTTATTTTGACCGCCGCCGCGAGGGACTTTGCACGCTTGAGTATCTGCCGTTTGATGCAGATGTTGAAGTTGGCGATAGGGTGTTTTCAAGCGGACTTGGCAGTGTGTATCCACGCGGACTTTTTGTTGGAGAGGTGTGCGAGGTGACGGGTGACGCAAATCATCACACAAAAATCGCAATTATAAAACCTGCCGCCGACCTTGAAAACATCACCAAGGTCATGATTTTGACAAGCTACGAGGTGGACTGATGAGACTTTCGCTCAGAGAAAAACCCGTGCTTAAATCCGTTGTATACACCCTTGTATGCCTTGGAATTTTACTTTTTTCATATTCATTTTTACCTGCAATTCGGATTTTTGCAAACACACCGACCTTGCTTGTGGCGGTCGTTTCCTCACTTGCGTTTTTTGAGGGCGCAAAGTATGCAAGTTTTTTTGCCCTTATCTTTTCGGTGATTGAAACCGTGGTGATTGGCACAAACACGCTTATTTTCCCGCTTTTCTATACGGTTTTTGCGATTGTTTGCACATGGCTTTTTGAAAGCTTTTTTGTCAGAAATTACTTTGCATGGCTTTGCTATACGCTTGGCGGGTTGCTTATTCATGCGATTTTGTCGCTTTTTGCACCTGTTTCAAATTGGGAAATAGGCGCAGGCGCAATTGTTTTGGAAAACACTCTGCCGTCCTTTGCGATGAGCGCGGTGCTTTCTTTACTGATTTATCCTATTTTCAAATCACTCAAGGTGAAAACCGACAAATAAAAATAAAAAGGGGGTGGATAACGTGAAAAAAGTTCATACAACGCTGCGGCTTGCGGCAATTGCGGCACTTTTTATCGTTATCTGCGCCGTGTACCTTGTAGTGCTTGTCAGACTTCAGATTACAGGTCAGGACTACTATACCATTATTGAGCAGGAGTCAAAGACGAGGTATATTTCCATTGATGCCGCTCGCGGCGAGATTTATGATAGAAACGGCAAGGCGCTTGTCGTAAACACCACAAATTATTCGATAAGCCTTGAATACGGCGCTATGCCAAGGAGCAACGCCGAGTTCAACGCGGTTATACTCGACACACGCGCCGCGGTGAAAAACGGAGGCGGCGAGAGCTGTCTTACCGAGCCGGTTTTTCCCTTTAAGGGCAGTTATCCGAACTACATCCGCGACGGCGAGTTTTTTGCAAGTGCCACTAATCGCACAAAGTTTGCAAGTCTGCTCCGCCGACTTGAGCTTGACGAGGACACTACAGACAAGGAGCTTTTTGACTATCTGCGTTCGCGTTACGGAATTGCAAAGATAACACGCAGCGAAACTGTTGAAAACTATTCCGAGGAAGAAGCTGACCGGCTTTTCCGCACGCGCTTTCATATGGAATATATGCAGTTCAGCCGCGTTGAGCCGTATACAATAGCCGAAGATGTTCCGCTTTCAACGCTGACATATGTCAAGGAGCTTGCCATTCATCAGGTGATGGTTACCGAAAAGGAGGCGCGCACGTATGTCTATGACGGCTATGCGTCGCACATTCTCGGTCACATAGCCAAGATTCCTGCAGAGGAGCTTGCCGCGTATACCGAAAAAGGATATCCCGGCGATGCATATGTGGGACGTTCGGGCATGGAAAAGGTTTGCGAGGAGTATCTGCGCGGCGAAAACGGCGTGCTTGAAATTGTAGAAGACGCATACGGCAACATCATTTCCGAAAAGGTGATAAAAGAGCCTGTACCAGGCAAGGATGTATATTTGACCATTGATATTGATTTGCAGATTTCCGCCGAAAAAGCTCTTGCGGATAATATAAAGGTCATCCGGGAGAGGGCGAAAAACGAAAAGGGCGACCATGACGGTGAGGATGCAAGCTGCGGAGCCGCAGTTGCAGTTGACCCATACACCGGCGAGGTGCTTGCACTTGCTTCGTACCCCACATTCAACCTTTCGGACTATCTCGAAAACTATAGTCTTTACTCAGCAGACGAAAAACGTCCGTTATATAACCGCGCAACGCTCGGCACATACACCCCCGGTTCCACATTTAAGCCGGGTGTAGCAGCCGCCGCGCTTGACGCAGGTGTGATTACGGTCAATACCACCGTTTATGACGGCGGTTTTTATGCGTTCAGCGCCGACTACAATCCGCGTTGTTGGTACTATCTGCGGTATAATCGCGGTCACGGCAGCCAGAACGTGGTGCAGGCAATTCAAAACTCGTGCAATGTGTTTTTCTATGATGTCGGCAATCGCCTCGGAATAGAAAAAATGAACGAATATATAAAGAAATTCGGACTCGGTGAGCCAACCGGTATCGAGATTGGCGAGTCGAGCGGTATTCTGGCAGGTCCTGCCTACAGTGAAAGCCGCGGCAATATCTGGGTGCCGGGCAACACATTACAGGCGGCAATCGGCCAGTCGGACAATATGTTTTCGCCGCTTCAGCTTGCGGTTTACACAAGCGCGCTTATAAACGGCGGCACAAGATATAAGGCGCATCTGCTGCGCAAGGTGACGGAGTTCCCAAGCGGCACTGTAGTACATGAAAACACCTCTGAGATAATTGCCAAGGTGGAGCTTCGCGACGGCATTTTGCAGACTATCAAAAGCGCGATGAAGGACGTTGTTGAAAGCGGTTCAGCCGCTCGTATCTTCCGCGGATACGATATCGCGGTCGGCGGAAAGACCGGTACCGCGCAGGTCGGCGGCGATAGAAGCGATAATGCACTGTTTATCGGCTTTGCGCCGTATTCGGCTCCTAAAATTGCAGTTGCAGTTGTAATAGAGCAGGGCGCAAACGGCACCGATGCGGCGTATACCGCAAAGGCAATGTATGACTCCTTCCTCAAAGGCGAACAGTATGTTTCGCAGTATAACGAAATGGAAGTTTTACCTTAAATTATAAATTTATCTTTCTAATTGTCATCCTGAACGCAGTGAAGGATCTGCACGCCGCAGGCGTGTCTCCTTTAAGAAAAACCTTGATTTCATCAAGGTTTTCAGATTCTTCGCATTTGCTCAGAATGACAAGTGGACCATATTAACTATCATGACAAAATACGAACTTGGCAGGCTTTGCGCTGCCGAACTTGAAAAGCTTTACCCCGATGCGGTATGCTCCCTTGATTATAGCGGAGAGGCGTGGAAACTGCTCATTATGGCGCGGCTTTCTGCGCAGTGCACCGACGCGAGGGTAAACATTGTTTCAAAGGAACTTTTTGAAAAGTTCCCAACGCTTAAAGACGTTGCAGAAGCGGATATACACGCGCTTGAAGAGGCTGTACGCCCCTGCGGACTTTACAAAACCAAGGCAAAAAGCATAAAAGAAGCGTGCCGGATCATCGTGCGCGACTTTGGCGGCGAGGTACCGCAGACACTTGACGAGCTGCTCTCGCTTCCCGGCGTGGGGCGTAAAATAGCAAATCTTTTGCTCGGCGACCTTTTCGGTCAGCCAAATATCGTTACCGACACGCATTGTATACGCATTTGCGGCAGACTTGGTTTTTATCCCGAAAGTGAGAAAAATCCTGCAAAAATCGAGAAGATTCTCGATAAATACATCGAAAAACCGCTTCAAAGCGAGTTTTGCCACCGCATAGTTTACTTTGGGCGCGACATCTGCACAGCAAGGAGCCCTAAATGCGAAGAATGTCCGATGAAGAGTTTTTGCAAAAGTTATTGCAATAGTAAGAAAAGTAGGATATAATATAATAATAGGAAATTTTATATAGTAAAGGATAAATTATTATGCAGCGAGTATCTATTAAAAGTATCTATGCATGCGCGGCTGATTTTGCCGACAAGCAGATTACAGTTTGCGGCTGGGCGCGCTCAATTCGTGCATCCAATGCATTTGGATTTATAGAACTTAACGACGGTAGTGCGTTTGGCACACTTCAGGTCGTTTTCGAGGCTGATAAAATAAATAATTACAGCGAAATTGCAAAGCAGAACGTAGGCGCTGCTTTTGTTGTGACAGGTACGCTTGTGCTCACTCCCGAGGCAAAGCAGCCTTTTGAGCTTAAGGCAGAGGTCGTTGAAGTTGAGGGAACATCCACCCCCGACTATCCGCTTCAGAAAAAGCGTCACTCGCCTGAGTTCCTCCGCACAATTGCGCATCTTCGCCCCCGTACCAATCTTTTCAATGCGGTTTTCCGCGTGAGAAGCGAGTGCGCATTTGCAATTCACAAGTTCTTTAATGAGCGCGGCTTTGTTTATGTAAACACTCCCATCATCACCACATCCGACTGTGAGGGTGCGGGTGAAATGTTCCGCGTTACTACTCTTGACCCCGAAAATCCTCCGCTTACCGAGGACGGCAAGGTTGACTACACCAAGGACTTCTTTGGCAAGCCCACATCGCTCACCGTTTCCGGTCAGCTCAACGGCGAGACCTACGCAATGGCATTCGGCAACATCTACACCTTTGGTCCCACCTTCCGCGCAGAGCGCTCCAACACTCAGCGCCACGCTGCAGAGTTCTGGATGATGGAGCCTGAAATGGCATTTGCCGACCTCACCGATGACATGAACATCGCCGAGGATATGATTAAGTACATTGTCCGCCATATCATGGACACCTGCAAGCAGGAGCTTGAGTTCTTCAACCTCCGCGTTGACAACACTCTGCTTGAGCGCCTTACAAACCTTGTTTCAAACGATTTTGCAAGAGTTTCCTACACTGAGGCAATCAAGCTTCTCACCGAGAGCGGCAATCAGTTTGAGTATCCTGTTTCCTGGGGTATTGACCTCCAGACCGAGCATGAGAGATACCTCACCGAAAAGATTTTCGGCAAGCCTGTTTTCGTTACCGACTACCCCAAGGAGATCAAGGCATTCTATATGCGCCTCAACGATGACAATAAGACTGTTGCGGCAATGGATATGCTTGTTCCCGGCGTTGGCGAACTTATCGGCGGCTCACAGCGTGAGGAGCGTCTTGACTACCTCACAGCGGCAATGGAGCGCTGCGGCCTTAAGGAAGAGGACTACTGGTGGTATCTTGATCTCCGTCGTTTCGGCGGTGCAAAGCATGCAGGCTTTGGTCTTGGATTTGAGCGCCTTGTTATGTATGTGACCGGCGTTTCCAACATCCGCGACGTTGAAGCATATCCGAGAACCACAGGTTCTGCCGAGTTCTAAAAGCAATCTACCCATAAGGAGTACCCATGAAATATATCGACCTTTCTCTTGAAGAAAAGCGTGAGCAACTCAAGCGCGCGCAGATAGAATTTGACTGCCTTTGCAAGCTCAAGCTTTCGCTTGACCTTTCGCGCGGCAAGCCGATTGGCGAGCAGCTTGACATTTCAAACGAAATGCTTCCCGAGCTTACTGCCGATGAGTGCTTTGGCGAGGGCGGCGTTGACTACCGTAACTACGGTATGCTTGACGGTATCCCGGAGGCAAAAAGACTCTTCTCCGAGCTTACCGAAATCCCTGAGGAAAACATTTTTGTCGGCGGCAACTCCAGCCTTAACATGATGTATGATGCGCTTTCGCGCCTCATGCTCTACGGTGCGCCCGATGTAAATATTCCTTGGTGCAAGTACGATAAGGTTAAGTTTATCTGTCCTGCCCCCGGATATGACCGCCATTTTGCAATTCTTGAAACTCTCGGCATCGAGATGATAACTGTTGAGTATCTTGAAAGCGGTCAGCCCGACATTGATAAGATCGAGGAGCTTGCAAAAGACCCCGAGGTTCACGGCATCATTTGCGTGCCCAAGTATTCAAACCCCACCGGTTACACTTACGACCGTGAGGTTGTGCGCAGACTTATGAGAATGGAGTGCGCAGCACCCGACTTCCGTATAGTCTGGGATAACGCATACTTCATCCACGATGTTTACACCGAGGAAAAGCTTGCAAACATCTTTGAGTTTGGCAAGCGTTACGGCACCGAGGACAGAATTATTTACTTTACCTCTACATCTAAAATCACATTCCCCGGCGCAGGCGTTGCAATGATGGCGCTCAGCGCAAAGAATATGGCGCAGGCAAAAAAGCTTATCGGCGTGCAGACCATCGGCGCGGATAAACTCAATCAGCTTCGCCACGTACGCTTCCTTAAAAATGCGGAAAATACGCGCCGCATTATGGAAATGCACGCAGCAATTATTCGCCCTAAGTTTGAAATTGTGCTTGAAACTCTTGAGGCGGAGCTTGGCGGTCTTGGCATTGCAAGCTGGACCAAGCCAAACGGCGGCTATTTTATCAGCCTTACCGTTATGGACGGCTGTGCAAAGCGTGTATGGAATCTTATGAAGCAGGCGGGCGGTACACTTACCACCGCAGGTGCGACATATCCTTACGGCAATGACCCGCGTGATGCAAACATCCGTCTTGCCCCCACATTTTCGGCAATTCACGAGCTTGAGGTGTGCATTCAGGCACTTTCTGCCTGCATCCGCCTTGCCTCGCTTGAAAAAATGCTCGGCGAAGAAAAATAAAAATAAAAAGGCACTCTTATGAGTGCCTTTTTTGACGTAATACAATCCGTCATTCTGAGCGTGAGCGAAGAATCTGAAAACCTTGTGCATACAAGGTTTTTCTAAAAGAGACACGGCTTCGCCGTGCAGATCCTTCACATTCGTTCAGGATGACAGCTAGAAAAGGTTATATCTTGCAGCAACAAGCGCGCCAACCATGGTGTCAGTGCCGCTGGAGGCACCCATGGAGAGCACAAAGTCAACGTCCTTTTTAAAGTCGCCGTCTGAAAAGATAGCTTTCACTGCGCTGTCATAGATTGAGAAATAGCGTCTGCCGAGCACTGCGCTTATGTATGCGGCGCTTATCTGCGTTGTTCGGTCGAGACTGTCGTAGATGCTTTCACGCAGT
This sequence comes from Oscillospiraceae bacterium, assembly GCA_015064965.1. GTDB lineage: Bacteria > Bacillota > Clostridia > Oscillospirales > CAG-272 > UMGS902. Next base: position 81,856 of record SVRG01000001.1, on the reverse strand, counting down.
GAAACTGCAAGCACGCCGCGTGCGTTGAGCACTGCAAAGTATCCGCAGAGAAAATCATCGCCCGACGGTGTGAGCCCCCTGCCAAGGCCGATAAGTTTTGATGCGGCGCCGATGTCGCCGTTTGCAAGGTCGCGTATCGCGTCGCGGCAGCCAATGCGGTTTTTCTCGATGAGGTCTAAAATACCTGCCGCAGAGCCGTGCTCGCTGACATACTTAAAAATTTCATCAAGGCGTTCCTTGTCCGCATCGCCGCTCGGAGCAAAGGGAGTGGGAGCTTCGCACGAAAGCTCCACATCAAAGGTTTTGCCCGACATGGCAAGCGAGTTTTCGGTGAGAACAACTGTGTCGCCCACATTTGCGCTCACCTCTTCGGAAAAGGCAGAAAAGCTTTCAAGCCCAAGTCCAAAGGGAACATATCCCCATTTTTTGCAGTGGAAAAGGATGATTTCAGCACGCACTTTGCAATAGATTCCTTGTGAAAAAACGCCGATTACAGTGCCGATTTCGCCTTTTTCTGCAATTCGGCGGGCAATTTTGCCCGCCGATAGTTTTAAAGTTGCCATTATTTGTTCAAGCTGTATTCGTAGGTCTTGGTTGCAACCATCTGCTCTTCATCGGTTGCAACAACGAAAATCTTAACGGAGGAATCAGCCGCCGAGATTTCGCATTCGCCCTTGACACTCTGGTTCTTTTCTTCGTCAAGCTTTACGCCAAAGCAAGCGAGCTTTTCGCAAACCATACGGCGAACTGTCTTTGAGTTTTCGCCGATACCGCCTGCAAAGGTGATGTAATCAAGACCGCCCATTTCAGCATAGAATGAGCCGATGTACTTAACGATGGATGCAACAAGCATGTCAATTGCAAGGCGTGCGCGCTCGTTGCCGCCGTTTGCCGCCTCTTCGATAAAGCGAAGGTCGCTGTCAACTCCGGAGATTCCGAGAAGACCGCCCTGCTTTGCAAATCCGGTGGTGATCTCGTCCATGGAAAGCCCCTCGTTCATGAGGAAGGGTACAACGTATGCGTCGATATCGCCAACGCGAGCCGCGTGGGGAAGACCTGTTTGGGGAGTAAATCCAAAGGAGCAGTCAACGCTCTTGCCGTCCTTGATAGCGCAGAGGGACGAGGAGCCGCCGAGGTGGCAGGAAACTGCCTTAAATGATGTTTTGCCGGTGAGTTCGGGCAGGTGGCGTGCGGTGTACTCATGGGAGTGACCGTGGAAGCCGAAGCGCTGGATGCCGTACTTTTCATACCATTCGTAGGGAACGGCATAGAGGCGGCGCTCCATGGGAATAGTCATGTGGAAAGCAGTTTCAAAAGAGCCAACGAGGAGTGCATCGGGGAGCATTGCCTTGAATTCGCCGATAGCATCGAGGTAGGGGCGGTTGTGAGCGGGAGCTATAAAGAGGTAGTCCTTCATTGCGCCGAGCACCTTTTCGTCAAGCTCAAATACGCCGTGATAGCCCTTTGCAAGTACGGTTTTGAAACCTACAGCGCTGATTTCTTTGATGTCGGAGAGGATGTTCTGCTTTGCATCAAGCAAATCGGAGAGAAAAAGCGCGATACCGTCGGCGTACTTTGGTACAGAGAGGTGGTCTTTTTCAATCTTTTCGCCTGTTGCGATGTTGGTAAAAGAATAAATAGCCTCGGTTTCGCTGCCAACGCGCTCAACCTTTGCGGTGGCATAAACCTTTTTTTCGGGCATTTCGTAGAGTTTGAACTTAAGAGAGGTAGAACCTACGTTGCAAACTAAAACTTTCATATTGTCCTCCTGAAATTTGTATTAACATTATAATTATAACATGTATACTATAAAAATGTATACAAATTTTGAAATTCTATCATTTATATTATTGAAGGGGTAAAAAAAGGAACGCATTTGCGTTCCTTTTTGCTATTAATAGTTACCTGCAAACATCTTGTCGGTCTTAACTGCGTCAGCATGCTCGCCAAAATACTTTTTGGGGTTGATGCCAACAAAGTTTGCAAACTCAACCATCTCGCGGAGAGTGTTGATGTTTACGGGAGCGCCTTCCTTCATGATGCGCGCTGTGTTTTCAACCTCTTTTTCACCGTGAGTGTAGATACGGGGCTGACCGTCTGCCTTGGGAGAGTTGCGGAGGTCGCGGAGGTAGGAGGAGAGATGCTCCTTGATAGCGCCGGCATTGCCGAAGTTCTTGGGGTCAATAGCGATAAAGCCGTGGCAGATACCGCTCTTGCCATTCTGCATGGTGTAGTTGGAAGTTGTACCCATGGAGAGGATGGAGCAGAAGATCTCGCAAATCATGCCGTAGCCGTAGCCTTTGTGAGAGCCGAGCTGTTCGGTGTTGCCGCCGAGAGGCATGATACCGCCGCCGTTCTTTGCAACGATGTTTGAAAGCACGTCGGGAGCGTCAGTAGAAGCGTTGCCGTCCTTGTTGAGTGCCCAGCCTTCGGGAAGGGGCTTTTCAGCCTTGTTGTACATTTCAAGCTTGCCGCGTGTAACAACGGTGGTGGAAGCATCGAAGAAGAAATCATATGGCTCTGCAGGCATAGCAATTGCAATGGGGTTGGAGCCGAGCATTGCGAGCTTGCCAAATGTGGGAACCATGATAGCCTCGGAGTTGGTAAATGCCATACCGAGAAGTCCTGCATCGGATGCCATCTTTGCATAGTAGCCGGCAATACCAAAGTGGTTGGAGTTCTTTACGGATACGATACCAACGCCGTATCTCTTTGCCTTTTTGATAGCCAATTCCATAGCCTTGTGACCAACGAGCTGACCCATGGAATCGTGTGCGTCGATAACTGCGCTTGTCTTGCAGTCATGAACAACTTCGGGCTTAGCCTTAACGTCGATAAGACCTTTTTCAATACCCTTGTGATAGCGAACAAGGCGCTGCATACCGTGTGACTCTATGCCGAACTTGTCGCTCATGAGAAGTACATCGGTGATGATGCGGCATTCGTTTTTCTTAAAGCCGAGTTTCTTGAAAGCGGTCATGCAAAAATCGTCAAGAAGCGGTATGGGAAGATATACGTATTCTGCCATAATATGTAAAATCCTTTCGTTTTATGTCGTTATTATTTTAACAATAATTAAAGCACCGCAGATGCACCGTGGCGGTGCACCCTCGGTGCTTTTGTTTTAAAAAGTCGCCTTATTGAGCGGCAGTAACAATTGCGGTAAACGCGTCGGTCTTGAGAGATGCGCCGCCGATAAGACCGCCGTCGATGTTCTCTTTTGCGAGAAGGTCGGCAGCGTTTTTGTCATTCATGCTTCCGCCGTACTGGATGAGGATTTCGTTTGCAGCATCTTCGCCATAGAGCTTTGCAACTGTTGCGCGAATTACGCCGCAGGTTTCGTCAGCCTGCTCGGGAGTAGCAGTGAGACCGGTGCCGATTGCCCAAACGGGCTCGTACGCGATGATGACATTTTTAAGGTCATCCTTGCTGATGCCGGCGAGGTCAAGTTTAACCTGCATAGCAACAAGCTCGTCGGTGATGCCTGCCTGACGTGCATCAAGCATTTCGCCAACGCAAAGGAGAACCTTAAGTCCGCGGGAGAGGGCAGCCTTGGTGCGCTTGTTAACGGTTTCGTCGGTTTCGCCGAAGTACTGGCGGCGCTCGCTGTGACCGATAACAACATATTCGGTGCCGATTTCTTTAAGCATATCTGCGCTGATTTCGCCGGTGAATGCGCCCTTTTCTTCAAAGTGAACATTCTGCGCGCCGATGTGAATGTTTGTGCCCTTTGCAGCTTCAACCGCAGTTGCGATGTCTACAAAAGGAACGCAAAGCACGATGTCGCAGTTGTCCAAGCCTTGTACCATGGGTGCAAGTGCTGTGATAAATTCTTTAGTCTGTGCAGGGGTCTGGTTCATCTTCCAGTTGCCCGCGATTACATATCTTCTGCTCATTATATAACCTCAATTCGTTGAGGAAGGGCAGATTTTACCCTGCCCAACCGCATTTTTTCTTATTTGTCCTGGAGGCATGCGATGCCGGGGAGTACAAGACCTTCGAGGAATTCGAGGGAAGCGCCGCCGCCGGTGGAAATGTGAGTGATTTCGTTTGCAAAGCCGAGCTGTTCGCAAGCTGCTGCGCTGTCGCCGCCGCCTACGATGGTGATAGCGTCGCTTTCAGCGAGAGCCTTTGCAACAGAGATAGTACCCTTTGCGAGAGTGGGGTTTTCAAATACGCCCATAGGACCGTTCCAAACAACGGTCTTTGCGCTCTTAGCAGCCTCTGCATAGAGTTCCATTGTCTTGGTACCGATATCAAGGCCTTCCTTGTCAGCAGGAATTGCATCGGAGGGAACAACCTCTACGTCAACGGGAGCGTCGATGGGGTCGGGGAAGCCTGCTGCAACGGTGGTATCAACGGGGAGAAGGAGCTTAACGCCGTTTTCTTCAGCCTTCTTCATCATGTCGCGGCAGTAGTCGATCTTTTCTTCATCGAGGAGGGACTTACCAACGCCGTAGCCCTTGGCTGCGAGGAAGGTATAAGCCATACCGCCGCCGATGATAAGGGTGTCAACCTTGGTAAGGAGGTTGTTGATAACATTGAGCTTATCCTTAACCTTTGCACCGCCGAGGATCGCAACAAAGGGGCGCTCAGGGTTAGCGAGAGCCTTGCCCATGATGCCGATTTCCTTCTGGATGAGGTAGCCGCAAACTGCAGGGAGGTAGTCAGCAACACCTGCGGTGGTTGCGTGTGCGCGGTGAGCGGTACCGAAAGCGTCATTTACATAAACTTCTGCCATAGAAGCGAGTTCTTTAGCAAATTCGGGATCGTTCTTTTCTTCGCGAGCGTCGAAACGAACGTTTTCGAGGAGCATTGCCTGACCTTCTTTGAGGGCAGCAGCCTTTGCCTTTGCATCTTCGCCTACGATATCGTTTGCGAGTTCAACGGTCTGACCGAGAAGCTCGGTGAGGCGAGCAGCAACGGGAGCAAGGGAGTACTTGGGGTTAACTTCGCCCTTGGGCTTACCCATGTGAGAGCAGAGGATAACCTTTGCACCCTGACCAAGGAGATACTTGATGGTGGGGAGAGCCTCTACGATTCTCTTGTCGGAAGTGATCTTGCCTTCCTTAAGCGGTACGTTAAAGTCGCAACGAACGAGGACTTTCTTACCTGCAACGGCAACATCTTCAATTGTTTTCTTGTTATACATTAGATGTACACTCCTTTATATATAATTTGTAATAAACAAAATTTATCCACCTTTTAATATATCACATTATTTTAAGAATATCAACATAATTTGTTAATTTTTTGGCATAAAAAAGTGTTTACTTTTTAATGTAAATATATTAGAATAAATAAGAATAGGAGGTGGCACACATGACCGACAACTATTTTGCCCTTTCAAAGGTGTATGATATACTCAACGCCGACCTTGATTACGGTGCGTGGGCGGACTACATAGACGGTAAAATAAAAACGCACTCGGATATAGACGTGTCGCTTGTGCTTGACCTTTGCTGCGGTACTGGTACGATGACCATGGAGCTTGACAAAAGGGGCTATGACATGACGGGCATCGACCTTTCTCCCGACATGCTTGAAATTGCGCGTGCAAAGGCGCAGGAGGCAGGCAGGGCAGAAAACATACTGTTCCTTTGTCAGGATATGTGTTCTTTTGAGCTTTACGGCACTGTTCAGGCGGTTGTCAGCTGCCTTGACAGTCTCAATCACCTCGACTCAAAAGCCGACCTTAAAAAGGTTTTTGACCTTGTTCACAATTATCTTGAGCCCGGCGGACTCTTTATTTTTGACCTGAATTCGCCGTATAAATTCAAAAATATTTACGGCACAAACGCATATGTGCTTGAAGATGAGGGTATTTACTGCGGTTGGCAGAACATTTATGATAAAGAAAGCCGCATCTGCGACTTTTATACAAGTGTTTTCACTGAAAACGAGGACGGCACATATTCTCGCTTTGACGATTATGAGCGCGAGTATTGCTTTACCCTCCGCGAGGTTGAAAAATTGCTTGAAAAATGCGGTTTTGAGGTCGTTTGTGTAGACGGTGATACCGACGGCTCACCTGTGGAAAAGGATACCGAGAGATTTTATTTTACAGCGAAAAGGAAATAAATTAATGTTTGTTTTTTATACGTCATCCTGAACGCAGTGAAGGATCCGAAAACCGCCTCGCGGTTTTTCTAAGACGAACCTGCGGTTCGCAGATTCTTCGCATTCGCTCAGAATGACAGGGTGGATTTCAACAATCCCCATAAACATTAATTTTTTCAAGGAGAATAGTATGGCTAAATCACAGATACTTCGTGCGATGACGCGCGACGGCAGCGCACGCATCCATGTAATAAATTCAACAGCGATGGTTGAAGAGTTCCGCAAACTTCATGCAACAGCTCCCACGGCAACAGCGGCAGGCGGCAGACTTCTCACCGCGGTTTCAATGATGGGCTCAATGAACGGCGAGGTGCAGGACACTACCACCGTGCAGATCAACGGAGAGGGTCCCATTGGCAAGCTTATTGCAGTTGGCGACTACTACGGCAATGTAAAAGCGTATGTAGAAAACCCCGAAACACATCTCCCGATTAAGGCAAACGGGCATCTTGATGTTGGCGGCGCGGTTGGCTTTGGACGCATGACCGTTGTGCGCGAATGCGGACAGGCAGAGCCGCACATCGGCATGGTGGAGCTTCGCACTGGCGAAATTGCCGAGGATATCGCGGCATACTACGCGGAAAGCGAGCAGGTTCCCACATTGCTTGCACTCGGAGTGCTTGTTGATAAGGATGCAACCGTTCGCGCAGCGGGCGGAGTGCTTGTTCAGCTGCTTCCTTTTGCAGATGAAGAGGTGATTTCAAAGCTTGAGAAAAACGCGGCGCAGCTTTCAAATGTTTCGCGCCTTTTTGATGAGGGAAAAACCCTTGAAGAAATTGCAGAAATCGCGCTTTCGGGCATTGAATATGACCCATTTGACGTGCTTGATGTTGAGTATAAATGCGATTGCTCTCGCGACCGCATGAAGCGCGCGCTTATTTCGGTGGGCGCAAAAGATTTAAATGAAATGTTTGAGGAGCAAGTTGCCGAGGGCAAAGCGGAGGAGCTTGAGATATGCTGCCGTTTCTGCAACAAGGCATTTACCTTTACCAAAAAAGATCTGGGACTGTAAATTATAGGTTAGCGTACAATGCTAAGTACCTACACGTGTCATTCTGAGCGAATGCGAAGAATCTGAAAACCTTGATGCAATCAAGGTTTTTCTCCCGAAGACGAGCCTACGGCTCGCAGATCCTTCACTGCGTTCAGGATGACAGATAAAAAGATAATCTATAATTTACTGTTACATCAAATTTTCACTTAAATTTCATTTACATTTGGTTTTTTATGTAGTATAATAATTAAGATACATATATAGGAGGTGTGTTTATGAAAAAAACACTTGCGGCACTCCTGCTTACGCTTGTTGCGCTTGCTTTTGCCGCGTGCGGTGATGTTTCATCCACCGCCGAAAACACTACCGCAGATACCACCGAGGTTGTAACTGCATCTGTTACAACCGAAGAAACTACAGTTGAAGAAACAACCGCCGAGGAAACTTCAGCAGTTGTTACAACTGAAGAAATTACGGCTTTTGAAACTACCAAAGAGATTATAACCACAACCGAATCAACAACCGTTCCTGCCGTTACTACGGTTGCAACGACCGTTGCCACAACCGAGGCAACAACCGAGGCAACAACCGAGGTGACCACCGTCGAGGTAACGGATACGGTGACGGATACCACTCTTGCCGAGGAAACTACGGCTCCTCCGGCGCCCGAGGTGTTCTCTTTTGAAGAGTCCGACCTTACAGAATATGTTTTGCTTGGCAAATATCTCGGCATTGAGGTGTTTATAAACGCTCCTGCGCCGATAAGCGATGAAGAAGTTGAACAGCAGATAAATTCTGTTATCGAAACGCTCCCCCCCGAGGCGATGCTTTACAGCCGCGCATGCGTTGTGGGCGACAAGATAAATATTGATTTTGTTGGAACAATGGACGGTGTACAGTTTGAAGGCGGCAGCGCCGAAAACACCGCTCTTGTGCTTGGCGAGGGCAGATTTATCCCCGGCTTTGAAGAGGGAATTGCAGGTATGATTCCCGGCGACGTTTTCCCGATAACAGTTGTGTTCCCCGATGACTATTACGAGGACCTCGCGGGCAAGACGGCACAGTTTGAGATAACTCTCAACTATATCTACCCCGCGCTCACTGATGAAATGGCAAAAGAGTATTTTGGCTATGACAGCGCAGCGGCAGTCCGTGCAGATGTCCGCGCTTCGCTTGAAGATGAGGCACGTAAAGCGCAAAGCACCGAAAAGGAGCAAGCAGCGTGGACAAAGGTTCTTGCCAACTCAAGCGTTGTTGTTTATCCCGAAGAACAGATTGAAATTGCCTTCCAGAAGCAGGTGAAATCATACAAGGACCTCGCAGCATCGTATAACATGACCTATGAGGAGCTTTTCACCAACGGCTATGGCATCCCCGTTGAAGAAGCGGAAAAAATTCTGTATGAAGCTGCTAAAAACTCGGTAAAGCAGCAGCTTGTGCTTTATTCGATAGCGCGCGACAAGGGCATACCGCTTGACGATGCCGCATATGAAAATGATATGCTTGTGCTTGCAAGCGGATACGGACTTTCGAGCGTGGATGAACTTCTTGAAGCTGTCGGCTATACAAAATCCGAGTTGAAAGAGCTTATGATTTATATGGAAGTTATCGAAGAGGTTATCCAAAACGCAAATTTTGTTGAAGTAACCGAGTAAGGAGTATAAATAATGAAGAATTTGAAGATTTTTGGCATTTTGCTTGCCATTTCGCTTGCATTTGTCGGATGCGGAAATGTCAGCGAGACTACCGCTGAGACCACTGTGGAAACTACCGTGGAAACTACTGTGGAAACCACAGCTGAGACCACCGCAGAGGTGACCGGTGAGGTTACTGAAGAGGCATATGTTGCAAATTACCCCAATGGCTATGACTACGCTTCAAGCGATGTTTTACAGCATGTCACTCTCGGCGACTACAGCGCGCTCAAGGTTGAGCTTGCTGCATCCGAGGAGCTTTCTGCAGAGGAGCTTGCAGAGATAATTTTCTACTATCGCTCACAGTACTCCGTCGTTGGTGACCCCATCACAAACCGTGCGGCAATCCTCACCGACTCTGTAAACATTGACTATGAGGGCACTCTTGACGGCGTTGCTTTTGAGGGCGGCACCGCACAGGGACAGACTCTTGTACTTGGCAACGGCGGCTACATTCCCGGCTTTGAGGACGGCATCGTTGGCATGAGCGTTGGCGAAACCAAAACCATTGATGCAACCTTTCCTGAAGACTACGGCGTTGAAAACCTCAACGGCAAGACCGTTCAGTTCAAGATAACACTCAATTCCATTTCTCCAAGCGTTCTCCCCGAATACAACGATAAATTTGTTGAAGACAACTTTGCCGAATACGGAATGACCACAGTCAAGCAGTTTGAGGAGTATTTCAAGAGCGACTATGCGTACTCCCTCCTTGAGCAAAAGAACAAGGCAGTGCTTGAGGTTATTACCGCATCGTCAAAAATCAGCGGCTATCCCGAAGGACTTATCGAGGACTATGTAAATCAGCAGATAAGCTCCGAAAAGGAGTATGCCGAGATGTACGGCGTGTCCTTTGAGGAATATGTTTCAATGGGCTACGGCATTGAGTTTGCCGAATACGAAAAGAACGTAAGACAAAGTGCGCAAAACATGGTAGCACAGGAAATGGTGATCTATGCCATCGCCGCAAAAGAGGGCATCACAGTTACGCCCGAGGACCTCGCAACCGAAATTGCAAACTATCTTGTTTACTATGACTACTCAAGCGAGGACGAGCTTGTTGAAGCCATGGGCATGTCAAAGGAACTTTTCCAGAACTCAGTAAAGTTTTCTGTAACATACAATAAAGTTTTGGCAATTTTAAGAGATAACACCACATTCATTTTCACAAAATAATAAAATTCAAGGAGAATAAAAATGAAAAAGACACTTTTAGCACTCGTTTTAGCAGCAATGCTCGCATTTTCTCTCGTTTCCTGCTCTGACGGCAGCATTGATTATGCCACCGTTAACCTCGTTGACGAGGGATATGTAACCCTTGGCGACTACAAGAACTTCGGAATTGACCTTGAGATGTTTGTTACCGCTCCCGATGAAGCTGATATTATCAGTCATCTCTCCCATGTAAGCGACAAGCTCGTTGAGCTTGAAAGCGCAGCGGCTGACGGTGATATCGTTGATATCGACTTTGTCGGCACGATGAACGGTGTTGAGTTTGAGGGCGGCAGCGCAGAGGGCACACTCCTCCGCCTCGGTTCTGACACAATGATTGACGGCTTTGAAGACGGCATCGTTGGCATGGCAAAGGGCGAGGTTAAGACTATCGACGTTACTTTCCCTGAAGACTACGGCAACGCAGAGCTCAAGGGCAAGGATGCAAAGTTTGAGATCACCCTCAACGCAGTTTATGACAGCGCTATCCTCACCGACCCCGAGGTGCTTGCTCACGTACAGGAAGAAACCGACGATACAAGCGCAGTATGGTCCGTCATTCAGAGCTTTGTAACTGTTAACAAGTACCCTGAAAAGTACGTTAAAAATGTTGCAAACACCATCTATAAGAACTACGAGTACACCTACAGAATGTACGGTATGATGGAAAACATGAGCGTTTACGGCATTACTGATGAGTATTGCGAAAAGGAAGCAAAGGCTTCTGTTGACTCTGAGTTTGCAGTATATGCTTTTGTTCAGGCTGAAAACCTTACATATACCGAAGAGGAATTTGATGCAATGGCAGAAGAACTTGCTGCAAGCTACGGCTACACCGATGCAGCACAGTTCAAGAAGGCTGTTGACAAGAAGGTTATCGAAACCGAAGTTTACCGTGAAAAGGTAATTGAAAGACTCACCGCTCTCAGCAAGGAATCCGTTGCAAGAGGCGAACAGGAGCGTGCAGAAGCTGAAGAAACAACCGCTGCTGAAACCACTGCAGCAGTTGTTACTGAAGAGGTTGCTCCCGAAACCACTGCGGCAGAAACTACCGCAGCAGTTACAGAAACAACAGTTGAAGAAACCGTTGCACAGTAAAACAATTAAAACCGCGGCAATGCCGCGGTTTTTGTTTTGCAAATTTATTAACCACTCATTTCCCTAAAACGCAACTGTTTTTGTGATTTCTTGACTTGCGCGCGCCTTTCATGTATAATATATTTGTTAAAATATCCCCTTTTGGAGGTAAATATGAAAAAGATTCTTTCATTCGCACTCGCACTTGTGATGCTTGCTTTGGCAATGCCCCTTTACGCGGCTGAGGGAACTGCCCCTGCAGACCTCCCCTATATCACAAGCGATTCTGTTGCATTTATGGATTACAACGGCGGCAGCGATGATGCATCGGGCTCAAGTGCTTCTTCGGCTAAAAAGACTTTTGGCTCCGTGCGCGCATCGGGAGCTATCGGTCTGCTTGCAAACGGCGGTACTCTTGTTATATCCGCCAAGGCATATCTTGCGAAAAACTATACACTTCCCAAGCTGAAAACTCCTATGCTTATCACCTCCACATATGGCGGTACCGTTTATATGAACGATACCCCCGCGTCAAATCCCTCGTGTGCATTCAAAATGGCATCGGGTGCTCAGATGACATTTGAAAGCGATGTTATCATTGATGACATCATCGTTTTCCAGGAGCATCCTGTTGCAACTGCTTTTGTTGTAAAGAGCGGCGCGACCCTTGTTATCGGTGACGGTGTTAAGTCCATGTCAAAAACCGGTGTAAAGGTGCAGATCATTGTTGAAAACGGCGGCCGTGCAATTATTGGCGGCGGCGACTTTGACGTTGTTTGCCAAAACGGCGGTGAGGTTGTTGAGGGCTACACCTACGATTACCTCAAGGTTAAGCAGGGCGAGACTCCCAAGGAGGACAACTCCGAGCTTATCAATGTTCCTCCGGCAGTTGGTTATATCGCATACAATAGCGGCAACAATAACAATGACGGACTTAGCCCAAGCACACCTAAAAAGTCACTCCTTGCACTCAATGCAAACGGCGCTATGTCAGTAGTTGCAGGCGGCGGTACGCTTGTTGTTACCGGACGTCTTTACGTTGGTGGCGACTATACCATTCCCAAACTCGGCAGCAAACTCACAATTACCGGTGAATACGGCGGCACAAACTATGTGAATTCTGACAATGTAGAAAATCCCGAAAGCGGCATGATAAAGATGCTCTCCGAGAAAACTCTCACCATTGAGGGCGATGTCCGTCTTGAAAACATTATTCTCTTCCAGGAGAACGGTCAGAACACGATCAAGGTTGCAAACGGCGGCGTTCTCACCATCGGTGACGGCGTGCAGAACCTTACAAAGCAGCTTTATACAATGAAGCTTGTTGTTGAGGCAGGCGGCACTCTTATTTTTGAAAATGCCGATCACGGCTTTGACTCCATCGAGGGCGACGGTATAGTTATTATGCCAGAAACTCTTGAAGAGGAAAAGACCGAGGTTAAACTCACCATCGGCTCCAAGACCGCATACATCAACGGCAAGGCAGAAACTCTTGATGCGGCTCCCATCAACCGCAATAACCGCACCATGCTTCCTGTTCGTTTTCTTGCAAACGCTTTTGGCGTAAGCAATGACGGTATCAAGTGGGATGCGGCTACAAGAACCGCAACACTTTCCAACAGCGAAACCACTATCGTTGTAAAGATTGACGCGCCCTCCATGACCGTTAACGGTCTTGCAGTTGCGCTTGACTCTCCCGCGATTATTGAAAATAACCGCACATATCTCCCCGTACGTGCGATTGCAAACGCTCTCGGCGTGAAGAACGAGAACATCAAGTGGGATGCGGCAACAAATACAGCAACTCTTGTAAAATAAAAAATAAAAGGCATCCGAAAGGATGCCTTTTTTGCTGTTAAAATGAAACTTTTCTGATGTCCGCGCCAAGCCCGCGGAGCTTTTTTACAATGTTGTCATATCCGCGCTCAATGGTGTGGATATCGACAATTTCGGTGCGTCCGTTTACTGCAAGCCCCATTATTACCATTGCGGCGCCTGCGCGGAGGTCAACCGAGCGCATTGGCGCGCCCACAAGCTCTGCCGCGCCGCCGTGAATAATGGCGGTCTCGCCTGCAACGTCAATGTATGCGCCCGTTTTGCGCAGCTCCTCGACATAGCGGAAGCGGTTATCCCAAACGCCCTCGATAACCTTGCTGTCGCCCTTTGCAAAGCAGAGCAGCGCGGTCATTTGCGGTTGCATATCGGTGGGGAATCCGGGGTACGGACGTGTTTTTACATTGATGTTTTTCATATCGCCGTCGCGTCGAACAATTATCGCATCGTCAAGCTCCTCAACGTAAACGCCCATTTCAGAAAGCTTTGCCGAGATGGAGTCAAGGTGTTTTGGAATTACATTGTTGATTTTCACATTACCGCCGGTTGCTGCCGCCGCAAACATAAATGTTCCGGCTTCGATCATATCGGGGATAATGGCATATGTGCAGCCGTGGAGCTTTTCCACGCCCTTGATTTTGATTGTATCGGTTCCGGCGCCGGTGATGTTCGCGCCGCAGGCATTGAGAAAGTTTGCAAGGTCAACGATGTGCGGCTCGCGCGCGGCACTTTCAAGAACGGTTGTGCCCTTTGCAAATACGCTGGCAAGAATTACATTTACTGTTGCGCCAACGGAAACTTTGTCAAAATAAACCTCGCAGCCGACAAGCTCATCTGCAAAAGCCTCAACATAGCCGCCTCTGGTATCAACCGTTGCGCCAAGTGCCTTAAAGCCTTTAACGTGCTGGTCGATCGGGCGGATACCAAAGTTGCAGCCGCCGGTCATACCCACTTTTGCCTGCTTGAATCTGCCAAGCTCTGCGCCGATGAGGTATGTAGAGCCGCGCATACGGCTTACAAGTTCATAGGGGGAGCGGCATGGGAGAATGTCGCGTGTATCAATCTCAACTGTGGTGTGATCACGGCGGACCTTTGCCCCCATTTTTTCGAGAATTTCGAGAGTGAGGTCAACGTCAAGTATTTCGGGTACATTTTCTATAACGCAACGGTCAGCGGTGAGAATGGTGCCAAAAAGAACCGGCAAAGCAGCATTTTTTGCGCCGCTTATCTCAACAGTTCCGGTGAGCGGAGTGCCGCCGTTAATTACGATTTTATCCATAGGGCAGAAAGTCCTTTCGGGAATTTAACAAAAATCAGTATAGCATAATTTCGCTGGATTTTCAATAGTGTCAGTATTTTTCTTTTGTCAGTGCATTTATTGCATTTGTCCTGCCGTCCTCGTATAGGATTTCATATGAGGGAATAAACAGCATTCTGTCGGACAGGGAGTCTTCGTAGAGCGTGTAGCAAAGGCGAATGTCTTTTACTGTGCCGGTTTCACCGCGCAGCTTTTCACTAAACATTATATTTACTTTGTCTAAAATTTGTGAGCTTTCTTTGCCTTCGGGCACACCGAAAAAGTGTTTGCCGTCTGCGTGGACCAATTTGCCGTTTCTGATGCCAAAAATGCAAGTCATGCCGTACAGAGGTAAACTGTTTTCAAACTGGTTTGCGGTGATGAACACATAGTCGCCGTAGGCGGTGCACTCTGCATCCGAAAGCGAGTTTTCGGGCAGGGCGATCAGCGTTTCAAGCGTCTGGCGCACAGCTTTTGACTCCTCCGCTTCAATCGGATCCGCTTTGGAGAGTGCCGCAGTTATTTCATCTTTCAATGCGGCATTTGTGTAGTTTATCTGCATGTCGTAGCCGAGAGTGATTGAGTCGCCCTCAAGTGTTTCGGCTTTGATTCCGCTTGGCACAAGGTAGATTCCGTCCGCCTCTTTCCCAAAAAAGAGTGAGCAAACGAGCGCAAGATAGTGCTCGCGGTCGTATGAACAGTAGAGCGTTTCTGCGGAGTCTTTTTTTACTGCAAGAGTATCCGCGCCGATGTTGATTCCGCTGCTTTTAAGCACTTCAGATGCAATTTGTGCCGTATCTGCATCGGTAAAGGTAGATGCAAAATAATACCTGTAGGCGTATATCGAAAGCACAATGTTTACTGCAACGAGAAGAACTATCAAAAAGTTTTTAACATTTTTCCAACTCACTTTGGCACCTCCTCTCCGGTATAGTACCAATGCGCGTCCAGCTCGCCAAGCGGGAGGGTGTCCACCGCATAGCGAAGCACAAAAGAGTCTATTTTGCTGTTTTTGGATGCGTAGGAGTATTCCCATTCAGAGGGGAAGGCGGATGTGGTTTTACCGCTTTTCACGGCGCCGATAAATCTAAGGTCAATGCTCTTGAATCTGCCGTTTGCCGATGTGAGTTTTGCAAGATAGGGGAGCTTTTTGCCCGAAATGGGAATGGACGAGTCGGACAAACCGAAAATGGCAGTGTATGTGCCGTCATCATAGTAAAATCCGTCAAGGTACATGTCAAGTGCTTCGCCGGTCATTTCCGGATAGGCACTCTGTATTTTTTCCATGAGCGAGACCGATGCGCGCAAAACATCAATAAAAGAAATATCCAGCGATTCCACATTGCTCTCAAGAAAAGCGGAAATAGCAAGGCCGCTGTCATTTGATGCGGTGTAAACCATTTTTTCATCGGTGAACGAAACGGTACCGTGGGGCGCAACGATGTCAACATCAAGGGTCAGTGCCTGCGCGTCCGCATCGTCATATTCAAGCAGTGACAGTATGGATGTGTAGGTCTTGCCCGAGGGAATTCTGCCCTCCGCAAGCGACAAAGTCTGTGTATGCGGCGATGCGGATGAAACCGCTACGGCATTTTCTTTGATTACATATTCGCAAAGGCGGGAGTCGCTTGCCATTGCCGCCGCTTCTGCAAGGCTTATGCGGTAGTCGGCGGATGCGAGGTAATATTTTTCGCCGTTTTTGAGATAGAGCGCGGTTTTTCCGTCAGTGGAGAAGGAGAGAAGCAGCGTGTCAGAGCTGATAGCCTCGTCATTTCCGGCTGGCGCGAGGTATTCGCCGCTCAGTGCGTAAATTACCTGATATGGCAGCGGCGCTGCAAGCGAGAAAAAGATGTATCTTCCGTTGGACAGCGCATTTTCAAATGCGGATTTTGTGGTTTTTTCTATTGTTGCACTTGAGCCTAAAAGCGAGTGGATCGGCTCTGCCGCGAAATCAAAGAGGTCGCGCGCTGCCGGCTCGTTTCCGTATGCACCGCCGCCGCCGGAGCAGCTTATTGCGGCGTAGGACACGGCGAGCAGGTCCTTTTTATAAAGGGACGAGCGCTCGGGCGCATCGGTGCCCACCGTAACAGAACTGTTTGGCATATCGACAGTGTTTATTGCGCCTCTGTTGGACATGAACTGCGAGCCGCCGATGTAAAGTCCTGCTAAAAGCAGCATGGTTACTGTCAGAATCGCAATTATTATATTTTTGAAAATTTCAATCGGTTTTGCTTTGATTTTTTCCATGCTGCCCTCCTTTTAATTTATTCTATGCTTTGGGAAAAATGATTTTGAATGTGGTGCCCACGCCCACTTCGCTCTCAACAGTGATGTCGCCGCCGTGAGCCAGGGCAAATTCTTTTGCAATTGCAAGTCCGAGACCGGTGCCGCCCGCGGCGCTGTTACGCGCCTTTTCCACGCGGTAGAAACGCTCAAACAACCGCGGCAAATCCTCTTTGGGAATGCCAACGCCGTTGTCGCGCACCGAAATCTCAATGTTGTCGCCTGCTTCGGCAAGTGAAATGTGAATTTCGCCGCCGCTTTGAGTGTATTTGATTGCGTTTGAAACGATGTTGATAATCGTCTGCTCAACGCGGATCCTGTCGCCGCTGATATAAAGCTCGTCAAACGTGCCGTCAAACGTGAGCGACTGTTCCTTTGATGTTGCGGTATAGCTGAGCGTTTTTGCGATTGATGCAACTGATTCGGTAATACAGATGCGCTTCATGTCAAAGCTCATCGTCTTTGAGTCTATTTGCGAAAGCGTCAGGAGATTTTTGATAAGCGCCTCCATGCGTGTGCTTTCGGTTTCTGCCATTTCAAGAAAGCTCTTTGTAAGCTCGTTTGATGTGATATTTTCGTCGCCTGCGAGTGTTTCAAGCACCATTTTGATGGTGGTCAGGGGTGTGCGAAGCTCGTGTGAAGCATTTGCAACAAATTCGCGGCGGCTGAGGTCAAGTGCATAGCTCTGCGTCACGTCGTGGATAACGAGAATAATGCCCTCGTGCATTTTTTCGTTGTCACGGTAGCGGATGTTGCCGAAATAAAGCTCGTATACGCGGTCATTGTAATGTACGGCAGGAACGCCTGCACCATTGTCGCCAAGGTCAATGTCGATATCGTTTCTATCGTAGTTCAAAAGGCTGAACATATAGTCAAGCGAAAGGTTTGCAAGGTTGTCCTCAAAAAGTGTGCGCGCCGCATCGTTTATCTGCAGCGGCTTGCCGTCTTCGCCAAAGGTGATAACCGCGTCCTTGAGGCAGGAGAGTACGGTTTCAAGCTTTTCGCGCTCGCCGTTGATTTCGTCAAGGTTTTCTTCGATCATGCGGCTCATGTGGTTGAAGTTTTCGGTGAGCACGCCGATTTCGTCATTGGACTGCACGCGGATTTTTTCTTTGAAATTACCCTTTGAAACACGCTGAACACCTTCGGTGAGCTTGGATAGCGGCAGCGAGATCGCACGCGCAAGGAAAAACGAGAGGATAAACGCGATTATAAGCCCGATAAAGAGCGCTTGAAGAATAATGGAGAAAAGCATCCACGAAACTTCGCTTAGCTCCTCCTGCGTGTCTCGGATATAGATTATGCACTGTGAGCTTCCGTTTGAAAGCGGAAGTGCAAAGTCTGCAAAATCGGAGCTTTGGTTTTTGGCATCGCCCACATTGCCACCGATAGCGGATATGATGTTGGGCGTGAGCGCGATTTTTTCGCCCTCGGCATTGCTGCCTGCAAGAAATCCGCCGTCCTTGTCGAGAATGTAGTAGCTGCGGTAGTCGTCAATGCCAAGACGCGAACTGTATGCCTCTAAAATCGTGCGCTGATTTTCCGCATTTGCGGCGGTGCTGTCATTTGTCATTGCGTTTTCAAGATAAACGCGCAGCTGACCGTCTGAAGCAAAGTTCTGGTCCATGCAGCTTGAGAATTCCTCGTTGTAAAATGCAAGTACATTGCTTATGAGCACTGCTCCGACAACGCTCATGACAATGAGAATGAACACAACGAGGATAAGTATGATTTTAAAATATAATCCTCTGTACATACGTCACCTTACTGGATATAGTATCCGACACCGCGTTTTGTAATGAGGTATTCGGGGTTGGAGGGGTCTTTTTCAAGCTTTTTGCGCAAGCGCGAAACAGTAACGTCAACGGTGTTTACGTCGCCGAGGAATCCGTCATAGCCCCAGACCTTGCCAAGCAGCTCCTCGCGCGAGAACGGTTTGCCCACGTTTTCCATGAGAAAGAGGAGCAAGTCATATTCTTTTTTGGACAGTTCAAGCGTTACACCGTCCTTGGTCGCTATATAGCGCGAGCGGTCGATGGAGAGTCCGCGCACGGTGGTGGTACCGCTGTTGCCGGCTATATGCGTGATTATCTCATCGCGGCTGCGGCGGATGTTGGCGCGGATGCGCGCAATCAGCTCGTGGAGCTTGTACGGCTTTGTAACATAGTCGTCAGCGCCGTTTTCAAGACCTGCGATCTTGTCCTTGTCATCGTCGCGCGCAGTAACCATGATCACCGGCACGTCGCTTCTTGTGCGGATACCTTCAAGCACCTTGAATCCGTCAAGTTTCGGGAGCATTATATCAAGCAGCACAATGTCAAATTTTTCGGTCAAAGCTTTTTTAAGGCCCTCTTCACCGTCATAAGCCACAACGGTTTCAAAGCCGGAGCTGTTTAAGTTGTGCGCCAGAAGAAGCGCGATGTTTTTTTCATCCTCGACAAGGAGGACCCTTCTTTTTTCGTTGTCCATGGCAATCTCCTTTTTGCACTTGGCTTAATTGATAGAGCTTGACTCGGTTAGGGGCATTGAGCGAAGCGCCTCGAACCGGTCGAATTGATTGAAGAAATATGAATAATAACTACGTGTTTGCCTGTCGCTTGCAAGCGAGAAATTGTAGATGCCGCGATTGGGGCTGTCGTAGAGCGCAAAGTTTATCATCTGGTTGTTGCGAAGGTCGTCAACAACCAAGTGGATGTTGCAAGCCTTGGCAAAGTACCCCGGAATTTTGGGAATTCTTTCATATCTTTCTGCGCTGACATATACACGGCTTGTCACACCGACAAGCGAAAACAGATATTCGTTTGCGCGTGCCATGCTTGAGCGAAAAGCCTCGGTATCGCTGTTGAGCGACGAGTCCATGTAGTAGACAACGGCGTGACCTTTTGCGTATACTGTAGGTATCAGTTTTGCATATGATGCGATATCGTCCGGAGCGAGCGCAAAGGTTATGCGGTGGTTGCCGACTGCATTTATTGCAAGTGCCATGTTTTGCGGCGACGGGACAAGCAAAATAGGGTGAGTAAATGCGCCTGCCATGGTTTTGCCCGTAGGGTTATATAAAAAGGGAATATCCTGCTTGCCGCTTTCGGAATACGCATTGAGCAGCTCGGAAAAGCTGTGAGTGCTTTCGCTGTTTGAAATACGCGCGGCAAGATATCCGTCGGGGGCAAACTCGCTTTCAAAACGCAGGTCAAATTTTTCGCATATCGGCTGCGGTTCGAGATAAATCTCGCCGCCGTAGCGATATATGTTCACTTTGGATGCAACTCCGTTTTCGTCAAGGGAAGTGCCAAAGTTCAGATTGTACGATAAAAATGCGCCGTCGCGCTCGAAAAGCAGTGAGCCAAGCGTGTCAGAACGGGTTAGTTTTATTTTGCCGAGTGCCGAAAAAGCACTTGCAGGCAGCAGCATTTTTCCCTCTGTTTCGATAAATGGGAGGAGCGAGTCGTTTTCCCACTCGCTGTCGCCGATAAACAAAGTTGCGCGGTCGGCGGCATGGGCAAAGACCGTGCAAAGCATAAAGATGCACAAAAGGCACAAAAATGCCGCAAATGTTCTGTTTTTCATTTTTGTACCTCCTGAAAAGTTATTTGTTCAAAAAATATGCAGTTGCAAGGTCTGTGACAAGGCCGTAGCTTCTTGTACCGGCTGATTGCCCCTGCAACTTGAGGTAGGCATCGTTTACCGCGCTTGAAACTTCCTCGGCGATGTTGTCATAGAACTGCGCGGAGTATTCCTGCTCCGCGGTGTATTCTTTCAGAATGCTTTCGGAAAAGTTTGTAAGAAGCTCGTAGTAAAGCTCCTCGTTTTCGTTGTATACGGCATTTGCCATATAGTTGAAAACTTCCATCAGTCCGGCGTATTTGAAAAAGTCATCGTTTGAGTTGTAAAGTGTGAGAAAAGCAACAAAGTTTGCTTCGTCTTCGGGTGCAATTCCGCGCTGGTGAGCCATTTCATGCGCTGCGGTAAAGCACACTGCATAGTTTGATTGGCATGTGTTTACATTGGCTTCGCCGGTGAAAAAGGTGTATACGCCGACAATGCCGGTATAGCGCATCGGCAGCGAAAGCGCAATGCGCTTTGGCCAGACCGATAGCGGCGAAACAAAGCTGTAGTCCTTTGACATTTTTTCGTATTCACTTACAAGCGCCCACTTCATTTCATCAAATGAGTAGGGTGAGATTGCCTCACCGTTTTTATTTCGCTCAAGAGAAGCTTCAACTTCTTTGATTTCCTCAAGCACGATTTTGCTTGCATTGAAAACATCTTCTACAGTGAGGTTGCCGGTTTCTATTTCGAGCTTTTTTTCAATCGGGGTGCAGTCATACGCAATGCCGAAGTTTATTATAAAAAGAGAGATAACAAGGGAGATAGTGCCAAGCAGATTGAAAATGTGGCGCATCAGCTTTCCGCGGCGCGCCGCAACGGTTGCGCAGTAGATAATATAAATCAGCGCTAAGGGAATTGCCATAATGATTATCGCCTCAGCAAGCGAAAACGGAATCAGCGCGGTGGCATATGCAAGAATTCCGCGCGGAATAAATGAAATATAGCGGTTGAAAAAATCCGCAAACGGCGAAAAAATAACCGCAGTAAGTTTTATCAGTAATGCCGCCGCAAGCGCGCAGAATGACACAAGCGCGAAAGCGGAGATGTATTTTCTTGAAAAATCCTTAAACATTCTGTATTTCCTTTAAAAAGTTTTCCATATCGGAGGGGAGCGGAGCGATTATCTCGATTTTTTCGCCGGTGAATGGGTGGAAAAACCTAAGCTCACCCGCGTGGAGTGCCTGCCGCGGCAACTGCAAGCCGCCGCCATACATATCGTCGCCCACTATCGGGTGACCGATTGAAGAAAGATGCACGCGGAGCTGATGCGTTCTGCCTGTAACAGGTTCGCAGCGCACAACGGAGATGCCGCCGTAGCGCGCAACGGTTTCAAAGCGTGTGTGTGCAAATTCGCTGTCCTTGCCGCTTTCATACGAGGCGCGTGTGATTATGCTTTCCTCAACACGGCGGATGTAGCTTTTGATCTCGCCTTTTTCAGGCGCACTGCCAAGACAAAAGGCGGTGTAAATCTTTTCATAGCGGATGTCGGGATTGGTTTTTGCAAAGCGGTCGGCGGCATAGCGGTTTTTTGCCACTATGACAATGCCGCTTGTGTCGGTGTCAAGGCGGTTGACAGCGCGCACCACAAATGGGGTACGGCGGCGGTCAAACTCGGCTTTGAGCGCGTTTGCCAGCGTGTCGAGCCTGTGACCGTGTGAGAGATGGGTGGGCATATACGGCGGCTTGTTTATCGCCATGATATGCTCGTCTTCATACAGTATGTCAAGCGGCAGATCCGCAGCTACAAGCGACTCGTCGCAGTCTTCGTAGCCGTCCTCAATTTTAAGGCTGACCGTATCGCCTTTGTGTAAAATGCAGCGTACAGTGACGCTTTTGCCGTTTACGGCGATGCCGTCGCATTTTTTAAGCGAGGTGCAAAGTGCGCGTGACATAGCAAGCCGCTTTTTGAAAAAATCTAAAAGCCGCCTGCCCTCAAATTCGCTGTCTACCAAAAAATCCATATAACTATCCCAATTTTAACTATATATTATAAGTATAACATAAATAGAGCGCAATAGTCGATAGTTTTTTAAAAAATAAAATACTATAATGATATTGTTTACCCCGTTTTTTTACGCTTTGATAGAGTTTTTGCACAAATTGCAGAAATATTTATACTTTCAATATGTTGACTTTGACCTTGAAATGTGAGAAAATATAAACGTAAAATGGAATTTATTCCAAAAAACCAAGGAGGATTTTAAAAATGAAAAAGTTTTTACTCGGCCTTTGCATGGTGATGCTCGTTTGCGCACTTGCTATTGGCACATTCGCGGCAGAAACCGTGATTTACGAAAATGACTTCTCCGATCCTTCCACTCTCAGCGATTTCAAGCAGTATCGTATGGTTTGGGAAATCAAGGACGGCGGTCTTTACATCACAGACCAGTTCACCACTACTAACGGTGCATCTGTTGACACATCATTTGCCCACATTATTTATCAGGCAAATCAGGCATACAAGGATTACATCCTTGAGGTTGACTACATGAACGTTCAGACAGCGGGCGGTATCATTTTCCGCGCTGACCAGAATGCAGTTACCGATGCACAGAACGGCTTCCGCGGTTATGTTGCATTTATTGCAAACAACGCAAACTGCGCAGCTCTCGGCTCTGCAGACAATGCAGACGGCTGGAAGGGCAATATCAATGTCGGTAAGACCGGCAACATGAACATCAGCTCCAACGTTCACATCAAGGTTACCGTTAAGGGCGAAAAGATTCATGTTCTCGTTACCAACCTCGACAACGGCAAGACCGTTTACGATTACGCCTACATCACCGGCACAAGCGACGGCGACGCTGGCTGGAAAGAAGGTACCTTCGGTCTCCGTATGCGTGCCGGCATGAAGGCAAATGATGCTTACTCCGCAGGCGAGGCTTATTTTGACAACTTTAAGGTTACTACTGCAAACGAAGTTAATATCGCAGGCGGCAACCAGGGTACAACCACTCCCGCGGCAAAGCCCACCGTTACTATTGATACATCAAACCTTGTAAAGGTTTATGAAAACACCTTTGACAATGCAAAGAGCATTGCTGACTTTATCCAGTACAGAGGTACATGGGCAGTTTACGGCGGTCAGCTTTACCTCTCCGCAGGTACCGAGGGCGCACAGTCCTACATTCTCTACGGCGGCGATGCAAAGCTCACCGAGCTTACCGACTATGTTGTAGACGTTGATATGTACAACACCCAGACACAGGGCGGTCTTATCATGCGTTCCGACTTTGCAAACGTTACCGGCGCTACCGATGACGGCTTCATGGGTTACATGGGCTTCGTCTCCAATGACGGTACTCTTGGTGCAATCGGCGCAGGTAAGGCAGACGGCAAGTGGCTCGACGGCAACATTGAAGTTTCCAAGGCTTGCCTTAAGACCGGCTCTAACATCCACCTTCAGATGGCAGTAAAAGGTGACCTCGTTCAGCTTATCATCACCGATAAGGCAAGCGGCAAGGTTCTCTGGCACTGGTGCGAAAAGAATGACCTTTGGACAAAGGGTACATTCGGCTTCCGTCTCCGCAGCAAGGCTACAAACGCAGGTCTCAACAACCTCAATACCACCGCTTTTGACAACCTTGTAGTTTCCACCTTCGGTGCTGCAGCGGCAAAGACCGAAGTCAAGCTCACTATTGGCTCAAAGACTGCCTACATCAACGGCAAGGCAGAAACTCTTGATGCAGCTCCCATCAACCGCAACAACCGCACAATGCTTCCTGTACGCTTCCTTGCAAACGCATTCGGCGTAAGCAATGACGGTATCAAGTGGGATGCGGCAACCAGAACTGCAACCCTTACCAACAAGGATGTTACTATCGTTGTTACAATTGACAAGCCCAATATGACTGTAAACGGCAAGACTGTTGCGCTTGACTCTCCTGCAATCATCGAAAACAACCGCACATACCTCCCTGTAAGAGCAATTGCAAACGCTCTCGGCGTTGACAATGCAAACATCGCATGGGATGCGGCTACTTCGACTGCAACTCTTGTTAAATAATCATTAAAACGTCAAAAGGGCTACATTGTAGCCCTTTTGCGAATGAATGGAGAAAAATATGAAAAAATTTTTACTTTTAGTTTCGCTTTTGCTTGCGCTCCTCACCCTCAGCGCATTTGCAGCAGAGACTGTAATTTACGAAAACGATTTTTCAAATCCTGCCACTCTTAATGACTTTGAGCAGTATGTTCAGCAGTGGGAAATCAAGGACGGCGGTCTTTACATCACTGAAAACTTTTTCTCAGAAGCACCTAAGAAAAACGTTGACACCTCTTTCGCACATATCATTTATAAGACAAGCGAAAAACTCACTGACTATATTGTAGAAGTTGACTACATGAATATCCAGACCGCAGGCGGTGTTGTTTTCCGTGTGAATGACAAAGCAAATACACACAATGTCAGCGGATTTGCAGGTTATCTTGCATTCATTTCCAACAATGCAAACTGCGGTGCACTTGGCAGCGCAACCGACGAAATGGTTAACGAGGCATACAAGGGCAATATCAACGTAGGCAAGACCGGCAGCTGTAATATCAGCTCCAATGTTCACATCAAAGTTACCGTTAAGGGCGACAAGATCCATGTCCTTATGACAAACCTTGACAACAACAAGACTGTTTATGACTACACATACACAATCGGCACAAGCGCAAGTGACTTTGTACGTACTGACGGTACCTTCGGTCTCCGTATGCGTGCAGGTATGAAGGCAAACGATGCTTACTCTGCGGGCGAGGCTTACTTTGACAACCTCAAGGTTACCACTGCTAACGATGTAACTATTAAGGGCGGCACCGCTACTGTTACTCCTGCAGTAAACTCCACCACTTCCATTGATACATCAAACCTTGTAAAGGTTTACGAAAACACCTTTGACAATGCAAAGAGCATTGCTGATTTTGCTCAGTACGGCGGTACATGGGCAGTTTACGGCGGTCAGCTTTATCTCTCCGCTAAAGGCGCACTCACTCACCCCTACATTCTTTACGGTGGCGAAGAAGAACTTGTAAACCTCAAGGACTATGTTGTTGATGTTGATATCTACAATGTACAGACACAGGGCGGTATCATTATCCGTTCCGACTATGCAAATGTAATCGAAACATCCGAGTCCGGCTTCTTGGGATATCATATGTTCGTTTCCAATAACGGCACCCTCGGCGCAATCGGCGCAGGCAAGTCGGACGGCAAGTGGCTTGAAGGCAACATCAAGGTTTCTTCTGCTATTATGCAGCCCGGCGCAAATATCCATATGCAGGCGGCGGTAAAGGGTGATCTTATCCAGATTACCATTACCGACCTCAAGAGCGGCAAGCTTCTCTGGAACTGGTGCCAGAAGCACGACCTCTGGAGCGCAGGTACATTCGGCTTCCGTCTCCGCGGTACCGAGGCAAGCGGTCTCAACA
Organism: Oscillospiraceae bacterium; assembly: GCA_015064965.1. GTDB lineage: Bacteria > Bacillota > Clostridia > Oscillospirales > CAG-272 > UMGS902. The sequence goes on along the minus strand of SVRG01000001.1, from coordinate 56,322 downwards.
ACCTCAATACCACCGCTTTGGACAATCTTGTAGTTTCCACCTTCGGCGAGTCTGCTGAAAAGACCGAGGTTAAGCTCACCATCGGCTCAAAGACTGCCTACATCAACGGCAAGGCAGAAACTCTTGATGCAGCTCCCATTAACCGCAACAACCGCACAATGCTTCCTGTACGTTTCCTTGCAAACGCTTTCGGTGTAAGCAATGACGGTATCAAGTGGGATGCGGAAACAAGAACCGCAACTCTTTCCAACAACGATGTTACTATCGTTGTTACAATTGATAAGCCCAACATGACTGTAAACGGTCAGACTGTTGAGCTTGACTCTCCTGCAATCATCGAAAACAACCGCACATACCTCCCTGTAAGAGCAATTGCAAACGCTCTCGGCGTTGACAATGCAAACATCAAGTGGGATGCGGCTACTTCGACTGCAACTCTTGTTAAATAATAAGCAAACGGCATCGGGAATATCCGATGCCGTTTTTTTATGTCTGCAAGAAAAATAAGGTTTTTGAAACCGAAAACCTACAGTTGCAAACTATAATTCTTGATTTTTGCCCCTGTTTGTGCTATACTTTATTTGTTATATTAAGGTAAAACAGACAGGTGAATTATGAAGATTTTAATTACCACAGACCTTTTTACTACTGAAACAAACGGGGTTGTGACCTCGGTTAAAAATTTGCGCGACGAACTTGAAAAGCGAGGACACGATGTAAAAATCCTCACTCTTTCTGAAAATATGCATTCCCACCGCGATGAAAATGTCTATTATATCCGCTCAATGCCTCTCGGAGTGGTATATCCCGATGTGCGTATGCCGCTTGCATACCGTCACCGGCTGCTTCGCGAGCTTGTGCGCTGGAAACCGGATATTATCCATTCGCAGTGCGAGTTTTTCACATATCAGTTTGCGCTTTATATTTCCAAAAAGACTTCTGCCCCGATAGTGCATACATATCACACGCTCTATGAGCAGTATGTGAAATATGTTATGCCCAGCCGCCGACTTGGCAAAAAGGTGGTGCGAGTGCTATCGAGAAAGCGCCTTAAAAAAGCAAGCACGGTAATAGCGCCCACTCAAAAGGTGGAGGATGCATTGCACGGTTACGGTGTCGGCACCCCGATAAAGGTTGTGCCGAGCGGAATTTCGCTTGACCAGCACAAAATTCGCATACCGGCGGCAGAGCGCGAAAAAAAGCGCCGTTCATACGGCATTGAAAATGATGATATCGTGCTGATAAACCTCGGCAGACTCGGCACTGAGAAAAACCTCGATGAGCTTTTGCGCTTTTTTGCGGCGGCATCGAAAATACATGATAATATCAAGTTTTTGATAGTTGGCGACGGCCCTGCAAAGGGCGAGCTTGAGGCACTTTCGGTAAGCCTTGATGTTTCACACAAGGTAGTTTTTACCGGCATGGTAAAGCCGTCGGAGGTGCAGAACTACTATCAGCTCGGCGACATTTTTGTCAGCGCATCCACAAGCGAAACCCAGGGACTTACCTATATTGAAGCTGCAGCCAACGGTTTGCCGTTGCTTTGCAGAAAGGATCCTTGCTTTGAAGATGTAATGGACGAGGGCGAAAACGGATATACTTATGAGGACGAGCAGGGCTTTTTGAGCGGTCTTGAAAAAATGGTTTCTGATGAGAAATGGCTCGAGAGAGCTAAAAAGAAGAGTGAAGAAAAGGCTCTTGTCTTTGACAAAAAGCGCTTTGGCGATGCTGTTGAAGATGTTTACGGCTCTGTTGTAGAATAGTTTTAAACGCATCTGCGTACACGCAGATGCGTTTTTGCATGCAATTAGCAGACATAGTGGAGGTTTGCAAACCATTCACTCAAAAATCACAAATATTTTTTGTAAAAACCCTTGACAAAGGCTGCGCAAAGTGGTAAATTTTAATCGTAAGTTAGCACTCGCTCTAAAAGAGTGCTAAAAAAGGGGGCGAGCAAATGGAATACAATCTCTCCAAACGCAAAATGCAGATTTTGCGCGCGGTAGTAGAAGCATATGTCAAGGGCGGCGAACCTGTTGGCTCCAAGTACATTGCGCAAAATATGATGCCAAACTGCTCACCTGCCACTATAAGAAACGAGATGGCAGAGCTTGAATCGCTCGGCTACCTTGAACAGCCTCACACCTCGGCGGGCAGAGTGCCAAGCGAACTTGGATATCGCTTTTATGTTGACTGTCTTGCCGGCGAGTACAAAAAAACCAAGGCTGAAACCGAGGTTATGGCAATGCAGCTTCGCGGCAAGCAGCATGAACTTGATAAAATCCTTGCAGAGGCATCGCGCCTTGCGGGCAGCATGACAAACTATACCGCGATTGCGGTAAAACCGAGAAGCGATATGTCAAAGATAATCCGCTTTGAGGTGATGTATTTTGACAGCAGAACTCTTGTGCTTGTAATGCTTTCGGGCAGTGGCAGCGCAAAAACGCGCAATATCCGTCTTGATTTTGATGTGCTTCCGACAGATGCGGCGCACCTTGCAAGCACGCTTAACACATATATCGCAGGCAGAACGCTCACGGAGATAACACTTCCGGTGATGATGCAGGCAGAGGCAGAAATGGGCAGCGAAGCGCGGCTTTTGTCTGCGGCTATGAAGGAAATTTACAGCGGTATGGAGGAGCAGAGCGGCGGCGAGGTTAAGGTTGACGGCGTTGACCGATTGCTTTCGTACCCTGAGTTTTCCGATGTCGGCAAGCTCCGCGGACTGCTCGGCGCAATTGAAAATAAGGACAGCATACTCGATAGCGTTTCCGGTCTTGACGGCGACGGTGTCGGCGTAATAATCGGCAGCGAAAACCGCTCGGATAACATGAGCGATTCGGCGCTTGTATTTAAAAAGATAAAAAAGAACGGCAAAGTGGTTGGTGCAATAGGCATTATCGGCCCGTGCCGCATGGATTATGCAAATGTTATGGCAACTGTTGATGCGCTTGCAGAATCGGTTGGCGAAATGATAAACACAGAGCTTAAAATGCTTGAAAGTCCGAAAGAAGGTAAAAACTGATGGCAGAAGAAAAGAAGGAACCGGTAGAAGAAACCGCCGAAACCGCAGCAGAGGAAAAGGCGGCGAAAAAATCAAAGAGCGACAAGAAACACGAAAAAGAGATAGAAGCGCTCAAAAAACAGCTTGAAGACAGCGAAAAGGCACTTGCAGAGCAGAAGGAGCAGTATCTCCGCGTTGCGGCAGAGTATGAAAATTTCCGCCGCCGCTCAAAGGCAGAGCGCGAGGGCGTTTATTCCGATGCCTGCACAGATATCGTAAACGAATTTCTCCCCGTGCTTGACAATATAGAGCGCGCGGCAGCATTTGCAAGTGATGAAAAGGTGGCAGAGGGCATTGCCATGATGGCAAAAGCGTTCAGCGAAAGCCTTGCAAAACTCGGCGTTGAAGAAATCGAGTGCAAAACATTTGACCCAAATGTTCACAACGCGGTAATGCACGTGGACGATGATGCATACGGCGAGGGCGAAATTGTAGAAGTATTCCAAAAGGGATACAAGCGCGGCGAAAGAGTCATCCGTTATGCGATGGTCAAAACCGCAAATTAAATCACTTTAAAATGCAAATATTTTAAAGTGGTGTGGCTCGTTCACTCGCGTGTCGCCCGACCGCGACCGAGCCTTCAAGGAGTTTGAAAGCCGGCGCATGTCCGTCTTTCAAACAAGATTTTATTATATATTGTTTGTTTATTAAAAATTTATCTATAAATAAGGAGATTTTATCATGGGAAAAGTAATTGGAATTGACCTTGGCACAACCAATTCATGTGTAGCAGTATTTGAGGGCGGCGAGCCCATCGTTATCCCCAACCCCGAAGGAGCAAGAACAACTCCTTCAGTAGTAGCATTTGCAAAAAACGGCGAAAGACTTGTAGGTCAGGTAGCAAAGCGCCAGAGCGTAACCAATCCCGACGGTACCGTTATGAGTATCAAGCGTGAGATGGGTACTGCTTATAAAGTAACTATTGATTCAAAGCAGTATACTCCCCAGGAGATTTCTGCAATGATTCTTCAAAAGCTTAAGGCTGATGCAGAGGCATATCTCGGCACCACCGTTACCGAGGCGGTTATCACCGTCCCCGCATATTTTACCGACGCACAGCGTCAGGCAACAAAGGACGCAGGCAAGATCGCAGGTCTTGATGTAAAGAGAATCATCAACGAGCCCACCGCGGCAGCTCTTGCGTACGGCATGGATAAAGAAGCTGAACAGAAGGTTATGATTTTTGACCTTGGCGGCGGTACTTTCGACGTGTCCATTCTTGAAATTTCCGACGGTATTTTTGAGGTTCTTGCAACCGCAGGTAACAACCGTCTTGGCGGCGATGACTTTGACGCAAGAGTTATGAACTGGATCGCAGACACCTTCAAGGCAGAAAACGGCATCGACCTCCGCTCCGACAAGATGGCAATGCAGCGCCTTAAGGAAGCTGCAGAAAAGGCAAAGATCGAGCTTTCCGGCGTAGCATCCACCAACATCAACCTCCCCTTCATCACCGCAGATGCAACCGGCCCCAAGCACTTTGACGGCACACTCACCAGAGCAAAGTTCAACGAAATCACCGCAGACCTTGTAAGCGCAACAATGCAGCCTGTTAAGCAGGCTCTCTCCGATGCAGGTCTTTCTCCCTCCGACATTTCCAAGGTGCTCCTCGTTGGCGGTTCTACACGTATTCCTGCAGTTCAGGACGCAGTTAAGAGCTTTATGGGCAAGGAGCCCTTCAAGGGCATCAACCCCGATGAGTGCGTAGCACTCGGCGCTGCAATTCAGGGCGGCGTACTCGGCGGCGACGTTAAGGACATCGTTCTCCTTGACGTAACTCCCCTTTCCCTCGGTATCGAAACCATGGGCGGCGTGTTCAACAGAATCATCGACCGCAATACCACTATTCCCGTAAAGAAGAGCCAGATTTATTCCACCGCAGCTGACAATCAGACCTCGGTTGAAATTCACGTGCTCCAGGGTGAACGCGACATGGCAGCCGGCAACACCACTCTCGGCCGCTTCAACCTTGACGGCATCGTTCCTGCTCCCCGCGGAATTCCTCAGATTGAGGTTACATTTGATATCGACTCCAACGGTATCGTAAATGTTACCGCAACCGATAAGGGCACCGGCAAGGAGCAGCACATCACCATCACATCTTCCACCAATATGTCCAAGGAAGATATTGACCGCGCAGTTGCTGATGCAGAGAAGTTTGCAGAAGAAGACAAGAGAATGAAAGAGGCTGTTGAAACCAAGAACCACGCAGAAAGCCTCATTTTCCAGAGCGAAAAGACTCTCACCGAGCTTGGCGACAAGGTTACCGATGCTGAAAAGGCACCTGTTACCGCGGCAATTGAAAAGCTTAAGGCAACTGTTCAGAGCGGCGACACTGCGGCTATCAAGGCAGACAGCGAAGCACTTGAAAAGGCATTTGGCGAGATCGCACAAAAGCTTTACAGCCAGAGCCAGGGTGCGCAGGGTGGCACAGGCTTTGACCAGGGTGCCGGCGCACAGGGTGCTGACGGCAACACCTACTATAACGCAGATTTTGAAGACAAGACCGGCGACGGCAACAACTAAAATATTAAAATGGGAAACTGAGCCGCATTTCGCGGCTCAGATTTTCGACTTTACAGGGACATTTTTATGGCTGAAAAAAGAGATTATTATGAGGTGCTTGGCGTTGAAAAAAGCGCGAGCGCTTCCGAGATAAAAAAAGCATACTATAAACTTGCCAAAAAGTATCACCCCGACGTAAATCCGGGCGATGCAGAGGCTGAAAAAAAGTTTAAAGAGATAAACGAGGCATATGCCATCTTGTCCGATGAGGAAAAAAAGGCGAAATATGACCAGTTTGGCCATGCCGCTTTTGAAAACGGCGGTGCCGGCGGCGGATACGGCGCCGGCTTTGAGGGCTTTGACTTTGGCGATATCTTTTCATCGTTCTTCGGCGGCGGCGGAGGAGGCTTTGGCGGTTTTGGCGGCGGCACAAATCGCCGCAACGCACCCCAGCGCGGCGAGGATATCTATGTTCGCCTTAACGTTTCTTTTGAGGAGGCGGTTCGCGGCTGCAAAAAGGATATAAGCTTTGGCAGAGTGCAAAAATGCTCCGATTGCGAGGGTAGCGGTGCCAAAAAGGGAACAGGTGTTGAAACTTGTAAAAAGTGCGGCGGCTCAGGACAGGTGCGCGTTCAGCAACGTACCATGTTCGGTGTAATGCAGACAATGCAGACCTGTGATGAGTGCCGCGGAAGCGGTAAAATCATCAAGGACCCTTGCACAAATTGCCGCGGAACAGGCTATGTAAAGGTTTCAAAGAAGTTTTCGGTTACCATCCCTGCAGGAATTGACAACGGTCAAAACATTTCAATCTCCGGCATGGGTAACGAGGGACGCAACGGCGGTCCTGCCGGCGACCTTATTATCGCAGTCAGCGTAAAGCCGCACGAAGTATTTGAACGCGACGGCAATGATATTTACTGTGAGGTTCCGATAGATTATTGGGAGGCTGTTCTCGGTGCCGAAATCGAGATTCCCACGCTTGACGGTAAGGAAAAGTTTACAATCCCTGAGGGAACGCAGACAAATACCACGTTCACGCTTCGCGGCAAGGGTATTACAAGGGTTAACTCCTCTTATCGCGGCAATCTTTATATCACTGTGAACGTAGACGTGCCGAAAAATCCAAGCGCCAAGCAGAGAGAACTTCTCGAAGAGCTTGCAAAAACTTACGGCGACAAGGTGAAATCCAAAAAGGACAGCTTTTTTAAGAAATTCACAGATTTGTTTAAATGATTTTATCAGCATATATTCTCAAAAATTTTGGAAAGGGTACGGGAAAACTTTTTATAAAAAGGTTTTCCCGCTTATAACTATATGGATATGCAATGGATACAGCTCAAGGTTACCGGCAAGACAAAGGACCTTGACAACATAAGCGCGGTAATGAGCATGGTTGAAAACTCACTTTTCATTGAGGACTTCAGCGATGTTACCACCGACGGAATGTACGGCGCACTTCTTGACGAAAGCCTGCTCAATGCCGACAAAACAAAGGCATCAGTATCGGTGTTCATCCCTGAAACAAGAAGCGTAGCCGAGGCAAAGGCATTTGTTGAGGGACAGCTTACATCAAGCGGAATAGAGTACACTATCGAAACTGTAGGATGCCGCGAGGAAGACTGGGCAGAGTCCTGGAAGAAGTATTATCACCCAATCAAGGTTGGCAAAATTGTAGTTGTTCCCGCATGGGAGGAGTATACTCCGGCCGAGGGTGAAATTACAGTAACAATGGACCCCGGCATGGCATTTGGCACCGGTACGCATGAAACTACACGCCTTGTTATCTCCATGCTTCAGAAATATGTCAAAGAGGGCGACAGAATGCTTGACGTTGGCACAGGCAGCGGCATTTTGTCAATTTGCGCCTCCCGGCTCGGCGCTAAAAACTGCGCCGCATATGATATTGACCCCACCGCGGTAAAGGTTGCGAGAGAGAACATAGAGGCAAGCGGTGTTAACAATATTACCTGCGATGTCTCCGATTTGTTGAAAGGTGTTGACCTTTCCGGCGGCAAATACAATATTGTTGCCGCAAACATCGTTGCGGACATTATTATCCGCATGATGCCCGATATCTCAAAGTATATGGCTGATGACGCGGTGCTTATCGCATCGGGTATCATCTGCCCGCGCCGCGAGGAAGTTGAAGTGTGCATTGCAGAAAACGGCTTTGAAGTATTTGATGAGCTGGTAGAAAACGATTGGTGCGCTCTGGCTGTAAGAAAGAAGAAGTGACACCGGGAAATTCGTTGACTTTCACCGCACTTGTGTGCTATACTGAAATATAAAGTATTTTTTCGGAGGAATGGCAAATGGAAAATCCGAGCAGAATTCCCGAACTCTTTGGCTCACTTGTTTTCAATGACCGCGTTATGAAGGCAAAACTGCCCAAAGATGTTTATAAATCACTGAAAAAGACCATCGAAGAGGACGCTCCGCTTGAAATTGATGTGGCAAATGTTGTCGCAAATGCAATGAAGGAGTGGGCGCTTGAAAACGGCGCAACTCACTACACGCATTGGTTCCAGCCGATGACCGGAATCACTGCTGAAAAGCATGACAGCTTTATTGAGCCGCAGGGCGATTCGGTGGTTATGGAGCTTTCCGGCAAAAGCCTTGTAAAGGGCGAGACCGATGCCTCCTCTTTCCCGTCCGGCGGACTTCGCGCAACCTTTGAGGCACGCGGATACACCGCATGGGACCCCACATCCTATGCATTTATTAAGGAAAAAACTCTCTGCATCCCCACTGTTTTTTGCTCCTATGGCGGACAGGTCCTTGACAAAAAAGCACCCCTTCTTCGTTCTATGGAGGCAGTTTCCACACAGGCAATGCGCGTGCTTCGCCTTTTCGGACACACAAATGTTGCAGGTGTACGCACAACAGTCGGCGCAGAGCAGGAGTATTTTCTTGTAGATAAAGAAATGTACGACGCTCGCGATGACCTCCGCCTTTGCGGCAGAACTCTTTTCGGTGCAAAGCCGCCAAAGGGACTCAACCCTGCCGACCACTACTTCGGCGCAATCAAGCCGCGTGTAAAGGCGTATATGGAGGACCTCAACGACGAGCTTTGGAAGCTTGGTATCACTTCAAAAACCGAGCATAACGAGGCGGCTCCATCCCAGCATGAGCTTGCCCCCATCTTTGCTACCACAAATATTGCCAACGACCACAATCAGCTCATAATGGAGCTTATGAAAAAGGTCGCTACAAAGCATGGCCTTGTGTGCTTGCTTCACGAAAAGCCTTTTGAGGGTACAAACGGAAGCGGCAAGCACAATAACTTCTCAATTTCCACCAAAAAAGGCAAGAATTTGCTCTCGCCCGGAGATTCCCCGGCGGATAATGCGCAGTTCCTCATCTTCCTTTCGGCGGTTATCAAAGCCGTTGACGAGTACAGCGATCTGCTCCGCATTTCTGTTGCAACTGCGGCAAATGACCACCGTCTTGGCGCGGCAGAAGCGCCCCCTGCGATAGTTTCCATTTTCCTTGGAAGCGAGCTTACAGAGATTCTTGACTGCATCGAGGCTGAAAAGCCCTATGAGGGCAAGGAAGCCCAGGTAATGAAGATCGGCGCAAGCGTGCTCCCCGATTTCCCGATGGATAACACCGACCGCAACCGTACATCGCCGTTTGCGTTTACCGGTAACAAGTTTGAGTTCCGTATGCTTGGCTCTGCGCTCAATATTTCCGAGCCAAACGTTGTGCTTAATACCGCGGTTGCCGAAGCGCTTAAGCAGATAGCGGATATTCTTGAGGCGGCAGACGATTTCGACACAGCAGTGCACGATATCGTAAAGCGCGTTTACAGTAATCACAAAAAGGTAATTTTTAACGGTGACGGCTACTCCGACGAATGGCAGGCAGAGGCGGCAAGACGCGGATTGCCCAATTTCAAGACCGTTCCTGAGGCGATTCCGCACCTTAAGGATGAAAAGAATATCCGACTTTTTACAAGCCACAAGATCTACACCGAAGAAGAGGTTGTTTCCCGTGCGGAAATCATGCTTGATAACTATTGCAAGACTGTTTCTCACGAGGCTTATATCATGAGCGATATGGTTAAGCGCCAGATTCTCCCCGCGGTGCAGAATTACATAGCCGAGCTTTCAAACAATATGCTCAACAAGAAGGCACTCGGTATTACCGCGCTTTCTTATGAAGAGGATATTTTAAGACAGCTTTCCGAAAACTCGGATAAGCTTTATAAGGCGGTTCTTGACCTTGACAAGGCTGCAAACAAAAAGCTTACCGGCAACAGAGAAAAGGATGCTTTCCACTACCGCGATAAGGTTTGCTCGCTTATGAAAAAGGTACGCGAGTACGCAGATTTGCTTGAAACTATCACTGCAGATGAGTACTGGCCATTCCCAACTTACAAAGATTTGCTCTACGGAGTTAACTGAAAAATGCCCTGACGAAAGTCAGGGCATTTTGACATAAAAAAGACGATTGCACAGCAATCGTCTTTTTTATGTTTAACTTGAGGTTTAAATTACTTGATTTCAACCTTTGCGCCAGCTGCTTCGAGGTCAGCCTTGAGCTTTTCAGCATCTTCCTTGGAAACGCCTTCCTTGAGAGCCTTAGGAGCAGCCTCAACGAGGTCCTTAGCGTCCTTAAGGCCGAGACCGGTAACTTCGCGAACAACCTTGATAACGTTGAGCTTGGAAGCACCTGCATCGGTGAGAATAACGTCAAATTCGGTCTTTTCTTCAGCTGCGGGAGCTGCTGCGCCGCCAACTGCTGCAACTGCAACGGGAGCTGCGGATACGCCGAACTCCTCCTCGAGTGCGCTTACGAGATCCTTGAGTTCAAGGATTGTGAGAGTCTTTATCTCTTCAAGAATGTTTGTGATCTTTTCGGTAGCCATTTTACTATCCTCCTGTAAAAAATACAAATAAATTTTTTAAATTAAAATTTTAGGCTTCTGCGGGAGCCTCAGCTGCTTCTCCGTCCTTGTCGATAATAGCCTGAAGTGCATAGCACAGACCATAAAGGGGAGACTGCAAGCTGCCGAGAACCTTGCCGACCATAACTTCCTTGGAAGGAGTATCAGCGAGTTCTTTTACGGTTGCAACATCAACAACAGCGCCATCAACAAAACCTGCGCGGAACTCAAAGTTCTCAACCTTCTCAACATACTCTTTAAGAATCTTCGCGGGAGCGATGGGGTCGTTCTGGCTGATAGCCAAAGCGGTCATGCCGTGAAGGTGTTCCTTCATTGCGCCGTAACCAACCTCATCACAAGCTCTGCCTGTGATGGAATTCTTAATAACCGAGTATTCAACACCTGCTGCTCTGAGAGCTGCACGCATCTTGGTATCGTCTTCAACAGTGATACCCTCGTACTGAACGAGTACGCCGGAAGCTGCGGTCTTGAGTTTTTCGGCGAGTGCTGCTACTGTTGCCTGCTTTGCTTCAAGAATCTTCTTGCTTGGCATAGTAATTTCACCTCCGTTAAACTTTTGCAAAAAAATAAATCTTTCTACGGAAAGACAGAAAGATTCCGAGAAAGATCATAAATAGTCATATTTATAAAACATTCCTCGGCAGGAAAGCATCAAAACATGCTTTTACCGTAACCTGCTGTCTTCGGTAACACAAGCATTATAGCAGTATCGTAATGCTTTGTCAATAGTTTTTTGAAAAAAGTTGAAAAAATTTAAAAGCATAGCGGAGATGCCGCTATGCTTTGTCTTTTTTACATTTCATCGTCGGGGAATTCCACCCTGACAAACGGATCCTCTTCGACCACCCATATAATAAATATGGTAGCAATGATGATAAGGATGATGATTGCGGGGAGAATAAATACGCGGATATTCAGTTCCTTTTTACTTTCTACCGGTTCTTCTGAATGCTCGTAATACTCATCGTGATTTATATATGTTGTTTCTTCTGCGGCTGCTTCTGCTGCTACCTGAGCCGCCTTTGCCTCAGCTTCTGCGGCTGCTGCGGCTTCAGCTTCTTCACGTGCGCGGCGCGCTGCATGAGTTTCTATATTTTCAAGCATGTCGTTGCCGCTGTCAGCACCCACAACTGACATATAAAGGCCGTATTTTGCGGGATTATATGTTCTGATCTGGCTTGCCGCGGTTATTTCACGGTTATCGCCGTATATCCAGTCATAAAACCAGGTCCAGTGCTGGGATTTGTGAAACCCGAATGCTTCCTGCGAGATGTTGAATGCGCTTTTTCCGTCGCGTGCTTCAATGGGGGTGTCGATCGGCAAGGTGATTTCATTTTGTGCAAGAAGATGTACGTAGATTTTTTTCGGTGTAAAGTCTGTTTCCGAGGCGTTTTCAACGGTGTCAACCACTACTTTTGCGGCGTATCTGTGCATACCGTGACCGTACTCACCGTCAAAATCGTGCAATACAACAACCGAGGGCGCATATGTGTTCAAAACATCGCGCACAAGTGCCATTGCATCCTCTTCGGCGTATCCGTTTCGTTTGAGCAGAGTGTTAGCGCGGTTATAGCTTTCCGAGTATTCATCGGGCATCGGGAGTATGGTGGGGTAGTTTTTCAGCCCGCAGTGCCAAAGACCTGCGAGAAGCTCCTGAACGCGGCTGATATCCTGATACGATGTAGTCAGAAAGCATACTTTTACATCCACATCGCCGCGTGCAATGTAATACGGAATAAGCCCTGCAAAAAAGAGCTGGTCATCGTCGGAATGAGCGGAGAAAAGCATCAGGTCGGTTTCATTTTGTGCAACTTTCCAGCACTGAACTTCACTTGGAAGCTCGCCTTTGGAAAACACATTGATCTCGCAGATCGTTACCTCTTCAAAGGTCAGGGTTGCGCTGTTTTTTTCAAGCGGAATAAATTCGCTCCAAAAGCCGTTTTCGGCAATTTTTGTTTCGCCGTCAAGGTAGCCGCCGACAGGGGCAGCACTGTAGCGGAGCCAAATGCCGCCGAGCGGCTCCTCGCTTTCAATTTCTATTTTCACATTCTTGCCGGACGATGCGGTGTCTATTTTGCCGTCGGTAAGTCTTGTTTTTCGGATGTTTTCAACTGTGAGTTTTACATCGCCAGTGACGTCGGTTGCTTCTGCCGCGAAAGCGAAAAGCGATAGCGACAATGTAAGCACAGCTACAAAAAGCGGCAATAAAAACTTTTTAAAATTCATTTTAAAGTACCTTTTCTAATTCTTTTACTATCATGTCGAGTGCTTCCTTTGCGCTCGATGCTTCTACCGAGCAGCCTGCGGCGCGGATATGTCCGCCTCCGCCGAACATGGCGGCAATTTTTGATACGTCGGTGTCATCGTTTGAACGCAGCGAAGCGCGGAAGGTGCCAACCGTTGGCGATGCCTTTACCGATACGACACAGCGTGCGCCGCGGACACTGCGTGCAAAATCTATTGCAGTTTCAAAGTCCTTGATATTAAGTCCGCCTTCGTAGTCGGAAAGTTCAATGGCAATTCCGCTGATCTGACCGTTTGCAAAGGTTTCGATGCGCGAGAGTGCAATGCCCTCGGCTTTTAGTTGGTTTTCGTCCTTTGTATCGAATAAAAGGCGGTTTATCTCTGCTGCGTTTGCTCCGATTTCAATGAGCCTTGCCGCGGTGATATGCGTTGCCGGGGTGACATTTGCATATTTAAAACAGCCCGTGTCCGAGCTTATTGCGGCATACATTGCGTTTACTGCTTCCAACGGGATTTCGCAAACCTTGCCTTCGCCGAGCGCGTATTTGTAAAGCTCAAATATTATATAGCCTGCCGCCGCTGCTTTTGGCGCGACAAATTCTTCAGCCGCGTAGGGCGTGCTTACATCGTGATGGTCAATGCGGATGCATACGCGGTTTTCGATTGCATCGCGCAGTGATGCCATTTGCACCGGAGAAGCGAGGTCAACGCAGATGATCTGAAAACCGTCGAGGTTTTCGGGCAGGGCGTCAAGCTCTTTTCTGCCGCCGAGGATAAACTCAATGCGGTGCGGAGCTTTTTCGGGGAAAATGATCTCTGCCTTGCCGCCAAGCCCTTCGATAAGATGCGCAAGCGCAACGGCACTGCCCACGCAGTCGCCGTCCGGGTGCGAGTGACCGACGATTATTGCGTTTTGGCATTTTTCAACTGCGCTTAAAAGTGATACTATGTCAATCATCGCCTTCGTCCTTTTTCGAGCCTTTGTTGATGTCTTCGATTATCTTTGAGATGTGTGCACCGTGCTCGATTGAGCGGTCATGCACAAATGTGAATTCGGGAGTCTGACGCAAGTTGAGACGGCGCGCAATTTCGCGGCGGATAAAGCCTTTTGCGCTGTCGAGTCCCTTTTTAACTTCGCCGGGATCGCCCATGAGTGACGAAAAATACACTGTTGCAAATTTGAGGTCGGGAGTAACCTCAGCGGCGGTAATGCTGATAAGCGCACCGCTCACTCTGGGGTCCTTGACTTCGCGCAACAGCACCGCAAGTTCCTTTTGCATTTCGTCATTTATTCTGCCTCTTCTGTAATTAGCCATATATATCTCCATAAAATATTTTTTGCATTTCATTATAGTATACCACAAAGCACACTTGTTTTGCAAGATAAAGTGTTAATTTATCTTTTCCTTGCTTTTTTTCTCTATTAGTTATATAATATAATCGTTATATTATATCTTTATGGGAGAAACGATGATGAAAGCAGTAAAACAAGTACGCAAAGCGATTATCCCTGCAGCAGGTCTCGGAACAAGAATGCTCCCGATTTCGAGGGCGGTTCCCAAGGAAATGTTGCCGATTATGGACTATCCCGCACTCTATTATCTTGTCAAGGAGGCGGCTGATAGCGGAATTACCGATGTTCTTGTAATCACCGGACGCGACAAGAACGCAATGGAGGAGTTTTTTGACTACTCGCCCGAATATGATGCTACGCTCACCAAAAAGGGCAGGGATGAGGACGTTAAACTTCTTCACGAAATATGCGACATGGTAAATGTTTATTTCCTCCGTCAAAAGGAGCCCAAAGGTCTTGGACACGCAGTGCTCCGCGCAAAGGACTTTGTCGGTGACGAGCCATTTGCCATTCTTTACGGCGACGATATTATTTTTTCAAAGCGTCCTGTAGTGCGCCAGCTTATTGATACATACGAAAAATACGGGCTCAGCGCTGTAGGCGTTAAAGAGGTTCCCACCGAGCAGCTTGCAAAGTATTGCTCAATGAAGGCGCAAAAGATCGAGGATGGAGAAAATGAATATTATGTTGACGACATGATTGAAAAGCCGAAACCCGGTGAAGAATTTTCTAACCTTGCAATTCTTGGCAGAGTATTGCTGACCCCCGAGATTTTCCAGATCCTCGAAAACACCGAGCCCGGTGCCGGCGGCGAGATTCAGCTTACCGACGCCATGGCGGCATATGCGCGCGCATATGGCGTAACTGCAAAGGTTTTTGAGGGTGACAGATACGATATCGGCTCAAAGCTCGGCTTTGCCAAGGCAAACTTTGTAAAGGCGCTTGAACATCCCGAAACGCGCGAGGAGTTTGCAAAATTTGTAAAAGAGTATTTGGAGAAAGAATAATGGATAGAGTTTCAAAAGAGAATTATTACCTCGATATAGCGCAGACCGTTTCCGAGCGTGCAACTTGCCTTCGCCGCCGCTTTGGTTCGATCATTGTAAAAAACGATGTTATTGTTTCCACCGGCTACAACGGCGCACCGCGCGGCCGCAAAAACTGCACCGACCTTGCTTCCTGCCACAGAGAGGAGCTTGGCATTCCGCGCGGCGAGAGATATGAGCTTTGCCGCTCGATTCACTCCGAGGCAAACGCGATCATCGCCGCCTCGCGCACCGATATGCTCGGTTCGACACTTTATATGTGCTGTACCGCGCCGCTCACCGGCGAGATCCTCCCCGATACTTCCAACTGCATGATGTGCAAGCGCATGATTATCAATGCAGGCATTGAGTGGGTGGTTATCCGCGATACAAAGGAAAACTATCGCAAGATCCGTGTTGCCGATTGGCTTGAGAATGACGACAGCCTCGGCACAATGCTTGGATATTAAGGAGCAAACATTGCAAACAGAAGAAATTACTTTTCACATAAAGGATGCGCGGACAAAGGATATCCGTGTTTACTGCTTTGTCTGCACGGGCAACACCTGCCGCTCTCCGATGGGCGAGGCGCTGCTCAACCACTACGGCGCACCTTACGGCATTTTTGCATTCAGCCGTGGAATTGCGGTCATGCCCGGCGCACCGATAAGTGAAAATGCTGCCGCCGCGCTTAGTGCTGCCGGCATTGTGTCCGAGGGCAGAAACGATTATTTAAGCCATCGGGCAATGCAGTTTTCAAAAGAGGATTTTGAGCGGTGCGACGGCGTTTTTGCAATTTCCCCATCGCATGCACATGCGCTAATGCTTGCCTTTCCCGAATACGCAGGCAAAATCCGTGTGCTCGGTGACATAGCGGACCCCTTTGGAGGAAGTCTTGATGATTACACCGCTTGCCTTGGCGATATCAAAGAGGGCATCAAGGCGGTGTTCCCATATATTTTTGAAGATGAAAATTGAAGTCAGACGTGCCGCAGAAAGCGACCTCGATTTTATTGCTGCGCTTGAAAAGGAGAGTTTCTCCATTCCCGAAAAGCGCGAGGATTTTGAAAAAATGCTTTGCTCTCCCGACAAGGTCTTGCTTGTTGCAACCTGTGACGGCGAGTGCGCGGGCTATGTCGCCGCATATACGGTCGTGCGTGAGAGCGACATTCTGACCGTGGCAGTGGAGCCGCGTTTTCGCGGTTGCGGAGTGGGGCGCGAATTGCTTTGCGCGCTTTTTGATGCACTTTCGGGCGAAAGCGACGTGATTTTTCTTGAGGTGAGGGAAAGCAACGGCGCTGCGCGAAAGCTTTATACCTCGGCGGGCTTTTCTGTCATCGGCTCGCGCAAAAACTATTACAAATTACCCACAGAGGATGCAATCCTCTACAAAAAGGATTTATAAATCATGTATATTTTAGGACTTGAAAGTTCCTGCGACGAAACGAGTGCCGCCATTGTCGAAATGGCGCATGGTGAGCGCCGCATATTGGCTAACATAATTGCATCGCAGATAGATATTCACCGTCTTTACGGCGGCGTTGTTCCGGAAATTGCAGGCCGCGCACATATTGAGGCTGTTTCGCGCATCACACGCGAGGCACTTGACGTGGCAAAGTTGCAACTCTCGGATATCGGTCTGTGCGCAGTAACCGCACGTCCCGGACTTATCGGCGCGTTGCTTGTAGGTGTAAATTTTGGCAAGTCGCTCGCGTTTGCAAACAATATTCCGCTTGTCGGAGTTGACCATGTAAGGGGGCATATTGCGGCGGCGTATCTTGAATATCCCGACCTTAAGCCGCCTTTTTTAGGCGTTGTGCTTTCGGGCGGCCACACCTCGTTTTATGTGGTGAAAAGCTATACCGAATTTGAAGAGATCGGCTCCACACGCGATGATGCAGCCGGTGAGGCATTTGACAAAATCGGCAGAGTGATAGGGCTTCCTTATCCCGGCGGAGCGACGCTTGACCGCCTTGCGCATGAGGGTAACAAAAAGGCATACAAGCTGCCCTCTCCTGCCCTTGCCGGCGACACGCTTGATTTTTCATTTTCGGGACTTAAGACTGCGGCTCTCAATTTGATAAACACTGCAGCGCAAAAGGGCGAGGAGATTGACCGCGCCGACCTTGCGGCATCATTTACCGGAGTTATTGCCGACGGATTTTACAAAAAACTTTCGGCAGCGCTTGATTTAACCCGCCTTGACACAGTGGTGCTTGCAGGCGGAGTGAGTGCAAACTCGCATCTGCGCGCGGTTGCAAGTGCGGTTTGCGAAAAGAAAAAAGCACGTCTTTGCCTGCCTCCGCTTTCGCTTTGCGGAGATAATGCGGCAATGATTGCGGCTCAAGGCTATTATGAGTACCAAAACGGCGCCAAAGACGGCACCGACCTCAACGCATCGGCTGTGTAGCAAATCTGTATGGGCGATTAATAATCGCCCGTTTGTAAAACATCTATCGGTAGCTTTTCGGGCGATTAATAATCGCCCCGACGGCTTGTTTAATACTTTCACTTTCTTTTTTTGAAAGGACAAAACAATGGAAAACAAGAATACAAATTATAGGATTTCCTCGGCGGTTATAAAACGCCTTCCGAGATATTTCCGTTATCTTCGCGAGTTGCTTGAGGCAGGCAGAATGAGAATTTCCTCAAGCGAGCTTTCCAAGATGATGAATGTCACCGCATCGCAGATTCGTCAGGATCTCAACTGCTTCGGCGGCTTCGGCCAGCAGGGATACGGCTATAATGTAAAGTTCCTCTATACCAAAATCAGCGAGATTTTAGGAGTTGATAAGGGATATCGCGCAATTATCATCGGCGCAGGACATCTCGGACTTGCGCTTGTCGGCAGTCCGATGTTTGCAAAGCGCGGTGTTACCATTTCTGCGCTTTTTGACAACTCAAAGGAGCTTGTCGGCAAGGAGTATGGGGACCTTCACATTTACGATATATCCGAGCTTGACGGATACATAAAAGAAAACAGTATAGATATAGCGGTGCTCACTTTGCCCCGTGCATATGCAAAGGATACAGCCGAGCGACTTGCCGCTCTTGGAATAAAGGGCATATGGAACTTTACCAATGTTGAGCTTGATTTTGAGGAGCTTGGCACCGTGGTGCAAAATGTACATATCGGCGACTCGCTTATGCAGCTTACATACCGAATAAACAGCAGCGGCGAGGAAGAATAAATGAAATTGAATTTTAAAAAAGGTGAAAGTGCCATTTCTTTGCCGGCTTCATGCATGGCGTCGCTTGCCGATGCTGATGCAAATGATTTGCGTGTGCTTATCTATGCGGCAGGAGTTGAGGCCGAGGGAGAAACGCTTGACACAGCCCTTGCGGCGGACGAGCTTTTGATCAGCGAAGCGGAGGTAAAATCTTCGCTGAAGTTCTGGTGCGGCGCAGGAGTGCTTAAGCGCACCCGCGCGGCAAAAGCAGAGGAGGCTGCTCCTGTAAAAAAGGAGGAGACAAAGCCTACGCGCAGACGTGCACTGCCCGAAAAGACAAATGTGTCGTTTTCCTCGAGCGAGCTTTGCGAGATAGCCGAGGAAAATGCCGAGTTCAGGGCACTCATCGACATGGCACAGCAAACCGCCGGTTGGATCTTCAATACCAAGGATATCGAGGTTGTAGCCGACCTTTATTCAAACCTCATGCTTTCAACGGAGTATATTCTTGCGCTTATCGGATATTTTGTTAAAAAGCGCGAAAAGCCGCTCCGCTATCTTGTCAAGGTTGCAAATGATTATATAGCAAACGGAATTGACACTGCCGCAGCACTTGAAGAAAAGCTGCAGTGGCTTGAAAGATTTGACGGTCGCGCAGGCAGAGTCCGTGCAATGTTCGGCATGGGTGCAAGGGACTATAGCAAAAAGGAAATGGAGTTTCTTGCAAGGTGGTTTGACGAGTTTAAAGTCAGCGACGAGATGCTGAAAGAGGCATATGAGATAACCGTTAACAATACCGGCAAGGCATCGTTCAGTTACATAAATAAAATTCTTGAAAACTGGCACACAGACGGTGTGAAAAAGCCACAGGACATCGGTAAAAAGGCGGCAAAACCCGCGGCAAAAACCACTCGTGCCGGCACTGCCACTGCACGCAGCTTTAATGTTGACGATGCGCTTTCAAAGGCGCTTGAACGTTCCTACAACGGAGATAAAAAATGAGTTTTAACACAAAAAACTACTACGAACTTCGCGAGGCTTTTGAAAAAAAGCATCTCGATAAAATCGCCGAGGCAGAGGCACGTGCGGCGGCGCTTGCGGCACGTGTTGAAGGCGTCGGCGAGATAGACGCGGCGCTTGCTACCACCGCGTCGCGCATTTTCGGTGCGGCGCTTGGCGGCAAAGAAGAACTTGCAAAACGTATGGAGAGCATCAAGCGTGATACTGCATATTTGCGCGAGGCAAGGGCAAGACTGCTTTGTGCGGCAGGTTATCCTGCGGACTACAGCGATGTAAAATACGATTGCGAAAAGTGCAAGGACCTCGGTTTTGTAGAGAGCAGAATGTGCGAGTGCTTCAAGCGCGCACTTGTGCTCAAAGGCTATGAAACAAGCGGCCTTGGCGCGCTTATTTTCAAGCAGAGCTTTGACAATTATTCGCTCGACTACTTCAAGGGCGAGGACCGTGCGCGTATGGAGCAGAATTTTGATATCATCCGCAATTATGCGCAAAACTTTGATGCAAAGAGCGGCTCGCTTTTGTTTATGGGCGGCACAGGACTTGGCAAAACCCACCTTTCAAGCGCGATCGCAAAAACGGTTATTGACCGCGGCTACGATGTGCTTTACACCTCGGCGCTCAATCTCGTTTCCGATTTTGAGAGAGCCAAGTTCAAGGGAGAGGGCGATACTGACAGATATTTTTCTGCAGAACTGCTCATCATTGACGACCTTGGCACAGAGGGCGTGGGTGCTTTCACCGAGTCGTTTATTTACAATGTCATTGATACGCGCATCTGCAAGGGCTATCCAACTGTAGTCAGCACAAATCTTGATGCGCGCGCACTTTCCGAGCGCTACGGCGAGAGAATTTTCAGCCGCTTGCTCGGAGTATATAAGCCACTCATTTTCTGCGGCAATGACGTAAGATTTGAGAAGTGACAGAGTATAGCTACGGCTATATACAATGATTTTTACACAGAGTAGACATATGCGCGTGAAGTGTCGTCTTGACGGGGAGTTGCAAGGCGGACGAAGGCATTTTGCCGCGGTGCATATGTCGCATCCCGCTGAAATAACGGGAAGGCTCTATTTTTTAATAGGAGACTTCAAAAAAATGAAATTCAATACCAGATTATTAGTCAGACTTGCGCTTTTTTCGGCGATAAGCCTTGTTCTCGGCAAGTATTTGCAAATACCTGTTGGCGATTCTATAAGAATCAGCTTTGAAAACCTTACAATTATTCTTGCAGGATATCTGTACGGTCCGTTGTGCGGTGCGCTTTGCGGCACAGTAGCAGACCTTGTCGGATGTATGCTTGTGGGATACGCGATAAATCCCATTATCACATTCGGCGCCGCCGCGATAGGATTTTTGTCAGGGCTTTTCGGCAAACACGGTATTGCGGCAAAGTCGAAACTTTGGCTTTCTGTTGTCGCCGCACACACCGTTGGCTCGGTTGTGATAAAGAGTGCAGGTCTTTATCTGTATTTTGCAACGCCGCTTCCGGTGCTTGCGCTTCGCCTGCCCACATATCTGATCGTCGGCACGCTTGAATATATGCTTATTCGATTTTTTATCAATCACCGCGGACTAAGGGAGTTGTTATAATGAATTATACTGAGGCTTTGGAATATATACACTCGGTCACATGGCGCGGCAGTATACCGGGGCTTTCGCGTATAGAGGAGCTTTCGCGCCGCATGGGCAATCCGGAGAAAGGGCTGCGGTTTATCCACATTGGCGGCACCAACGGCAAGGGAAGCACTTCGGCATACCTCACCTCGGTGCTTATGGCGGCGGGCTACAGCGTTGGCACTTTCACTTCGCCCTATGTACGCACATTCAATGAGCGCATTGCGATAAACGGCAAACCCGTTTCAAATTATATGCTCGCTGCTGCAACATCCGCGGTCAAGCCGCATGCAGATGCAATGGTGGACAAGCCAACCGAATTTGAGCTTATCAGCGCCATTGGTTTTGAGATTTTCAAGCGTAAAAAGGTTGATGTGGTGGTGCTTGAGGTTGGCATGGGCGGCCGTTTTGACTCGACAAATATCATTGAGGCACCGCTTGCAGCGCTCATTACCGGCATCGCGTTTGACCATATGCAGCTTCTCGGCGACAGCCTTTCAAAAATCGCATGGGAAAAGGCAGGAATCATAAAGCAGAATTGCCCCACCGTCACCGCACGTCTCAAAAAAGAGGCTGCGGAGGTCATTGCAAAGGAAGCAAAAGAGAAAAACTCGTCTGTTAGCGAGGTTTGCCCCGACAAAATAGAGGTTTTGTCGGACACGCTTGACGGAATCGTGATGAACTACGGCGAGTACAAGGATATAAAAACATCGCTCATCGGCGGATATCAGCCGCTTAATATTGCACTTGTTTGCGAGGCAGTGCGCGTGCTCAACACACGCGGACTCAAAATCAGCCGCGACGCGCTTTACCGCGGAATTGCGAGCGCAAAATGGCCTGCGCGGTTTGAGCTTCTTTCGCGTGACCCTGTTACGGTTTTTGACGGCGGCCACAATGAAGAGGGTGTCCGCGCGGCAATTGCCACTGCGGCGCGCGTTTTCGGCGGTGAAAAGGTTGTTCTGCTCACAGGCGTTATGGCAGACAAGGCGTATGATGATATGGTGGACATAATCGCGCCCCATGTTGCAGAGGTGTTTACACTCAAGGTGGACAATCCTCGCGCACTTGATGCCGCCTCGCTTGCGGCGGTGTACGAAAACCGCGGAGTTTGCGCAACTCCGTGTGACGATATTGCAAAATCATTTGCCGCGGCAAAAAAGCGCGCTAAAGAGCTTGGCTTGCCGCTGTTGATTCTGGGCTCGCTTTATTTATACAAGGATATTTACAAAAGGGTATAAGGACGGACCAAAGGGACGTCCCGGTTTATCTTTACTTTTCATCACAGTCATGGTAACATTATTAATTTCAATAATTTATATAGCTTTTATCAGTCTTGGCTTGCCGGACTCATTGCTTGGCTCGGCATGGCCCACGCTTCACACCGCACTTTCTGTACCGCTTTCGTATGCGGGAATCGTTTCTGCCATTATTACCGGCGGCACGATTGTATCAAGTCTTTTGTCCGACCGCGTAACCCGACGTTTTGGCACAGGACTTGTCACAGCGGGCAGCACATTGCTTACGGCAGCTGCTCTGCTTGGCTTTTCGCTTTCTGACAAGTTTTTCATGCTTTGCATATTTGCCGTGCCTTACGGCATCGGCGCAGGCGCAATAGACGCGGCGCTCAACAACTATGTTGCAATTCATTACTCGGCGCGCCACATGAGCTGGCTTCACTGTATGTGGGGAGTCGGTGCAAGTATAAGCCCGTATATCATGAGCTTTGCGCTTGGCACTGCTCGCGGTTGGCAGGGGGGATACTTTAGTGTATCGGTTATTCAGTTTTCACTTACTGCATTTTTGTTTTTGTCGCTTGGACTGTGGAAAAAGAGCGAAAGCGCAGGAGAAAAGACAAAGAAAAGACCGCGCGAGAAGAATGTTTTTAAAATCAAGGGCGTTGTCTCTGTACTCATTACCTTTTTCGGATATTGCGCGCTTGAAAGCACTGCAGGGCTTTGGGCAAGCAGTTATCTTGTGGAGGTGAGGGGAATTGATGCGGCAGTTGCCGCACGTTTTGCCGCGCTTTTCTATATGGGAATCACCTTTGGCAGATTTCTGTGCGGATTTGTGGCAGACCGCCTCGGCGACAAAACCCTTATAAGAGTGGGACTTTCAGTGATAGGTGCAGGCATTTTGTGCCTTGCTTTGCCGATGGAGCTTTGTGCAAAAATCGGACTTTGCATTGTCGGAATTGGCTGCGCACCGATATATCCGTCGGTCATCCATTCCACTCCGCACACTTTTGGAGAAGAAAACTCCCAAAAAATCATCGGCTTACAAATGGCAAGCGCGTACACGGGTTCTGCACTCATGCCGCCGCTTTTCGGCGCGCTAACAGAACTTTTGCCGATGGCAATTTATCCGCTTTATCTTGCCCTGTTTGCCTGCCTTATGATAATAATGAGCGAAAGACTTAACAAACTTGTCGCATAAAATTCACTTGACAAGAAAATATTGTCATGTTAGAATAAAAATGTAAATAATATTTTCGTGAGGGAGTAGTCACGGCTTAAAAAGTCGGTTCAAGTTCAACAATCGGTACAGTTTTTGTATCTGGCTTGAGTTAAATGACAAGACTCATGGATAGGGATACCCTATCCATGAGTCTTTTTGATTAGTTACCCAAAATAAAATATATATAAAGGGAGGAAATCACATGAAGTTCTACACTGAAACTTCGGAAGAGGTACTGAGTGCAGTCGATTCTTCCGAAAGCGGTCTTTCGGGCGAAGAAGCTCAAAAGCGCCTTGAGAAAAACGGCAAGAACAAGCTCAAAGAGGCTAAAAAAGAATCGCTTATCAAGCGGTTTTTAAAGCAGCTTGCAGACCCGATGATCATTATTCTGCTTGTTGCGGCAGGAATCAGCGCTGTTACAGCAGTAATTGAGAGCGGCGAAGGCTTTGTCGATGTATTCATCATCCTCTTTGTTGTAATCATGAACGCGGTTCTCGGTGTTTATCAGGAATCCAAGGCGGAAAAGGCAATAGAAGCGCTGCAAGAAATGAGCGCGGCTACGTCCAAGGTTCTCCGCGACGGAAAACTTGTGATAGTCAAGAGCGAAGATCTTGTTGTCGGCGACGTTGTGTTTCTTGAAGCGGGCGATGCAGTTCCTGCTGACGGACGTATTATCGAAAATGCCAGCCTTAAGATTGAAGAAGCGGCACTGACAGGCGAGAGCGTTCCCGTAAACAAGATGCTTGAGGTTATCAACCTTGCAAACGAGGATAAGGATGTTCCCCTTGGCGACCGCAAAAACATGGTTTACATGGGATCCACTGTGGTTTACGGCCGCGGTGCGTTTGTTGTAACCGCTACGGGTATGGATACCGAGATGGGTAAGATCGCCGATGCGCTTGCAAACGCGGCAGAGGGACAGACGCCTCTCCAGATAAAGCTTGCACAGCTTTCAAAAATTCTGACATACCTTGTACTTGGTATAAGCGTTGTTATTTTCGCAGTTCAGCTTATCCGTCCCTCCGAAATGGAGATCTTCAAAAAGGTTCTCGAATCCTTTATGGTGGCAGTTTCGCTTGCCGTTGCTGCAATTCCTGAGGGACTTGCAATGGTTGTTACCGTTGTGCTTTCCATCGGTGTTACCAACATGTCAAAGCGCCGTGCTATTATCCGCCGCCTCACCGCGGTCGAAACGCTTGGCTGCGCGCAGATCATCTGTTCCGATAAGACAGGTACACTTACACAGAATAAGATGACCGTTGTTGACCATTTTGGCAACGATGAAAAGCTTCTTGCAAAGGCAATGGCGCTTTGCTCCGATGCCGAGCTTGACGAGGACGGCAACATCACCGGCGAGCCCACCGAGGCTGCGCTTGTTGCATATGCAAAGGCACTTGACCTTAAGAAAAACGATCTCAAAACAGCTTCTCCCAGAGTTGGCGAGGCTCCCTTTGACAGCGGCAGAAAGATGATGTCCACCATTCACAGCGAGGACGGAAAGTTTGTGCAGTATACAAAGGGCGCACCCGATGAAATTCTCCGCCGTTGCACTGTATACATCGAAAACGGCACCGTTATGCCGATGACCGATGAAAAGATGAAAGAGATCATGGCGGCAAACAAGGAAATGGCAGACCGCGCGCTCCGTGTGCTTGCCGCATCCATGCGCGTTTATGATGCAAAGCCCGACTCTCTCGAACCCTCCGACCTTGAAAAAGAGCTTTGCTTTGTAGGTCTTACAGGTATGATAGACCCAGTTCGTCCCGAGGTTAAGGATGCTATTGCAGAGTGCAAGAGCGCAGGTATCCGCGCAATTATGATTACCGGTGACCACATCGACACCGCGGTTGCAATTGCCAAGGAACTTGGTATTCTCACCGAGGGCAGACGTGCCATTACAGGAAGCGAGCTTTCTGAAATGAGCGACGAAGAATTTGAAAAAGTGTTCATGGATATCGGCGTTTATGCGCGTGTCCAGCCCGAACATAAGACAAGAATTGTCAACGCTTGGCGCGGCGCAGGCTATGTAACCGCGATGACAGGTGACGGTGTAAACGATGCACCCTCCATCAAGTCCGCGGATATCGGTGTCGGCATGGGTATTACCGGTACCGACGTTACAAAAAACGTTGCCGACATGGTACTTGCCGACGACAACTTTGCAACAATTGTCGGTGCGGTTGAAGAGGGCAGACGTATTTACGATAATATCCGTAAATCCATTCAGTTCCTCCTCGGCTCCAACATGAGCGAGGTTATCTCGATTTTTGCGGCAACACTCATGGGCTTTACAATTCTCAAGCCCGTACACCTCCTTTGGATCAACCTTGTAACCGACTGTTTCCCCGCGCTTGCACTTGGCATGGAAAAGGCAGAGCCCGGCATAATGAAGCGCAAGCCCAGGAAGGCTAACGAGGGCGTATTTGCAGGCGGCATGGGATTTGATGTAGCATATCAGGGCATCATGGTTTCAGCCCTCACACTCATCTCCTATTTTATCGGCGCCTTTATCGGCGCAGACCATGGCGCAATAAACCCTGCCGACCACGGCATGACAATGGCATTCCTCACAATGTCCATGGCAGAGATATTCCACAGTTTCAATATGCGTTCGCAGCGCGGCTCCATTTTCACACTCGGCAGCTTTAATAAGGTGCTTGGCATTGCAGCACTCGGCAGCCTTGTTGCAACCACTCTCGTGTGCGAGGTTCCTTTCCTTGCAAATGCATTCGGCTTTACGCAGATTGACCTTACCGAGTATCTCATTGCGCTCGGACTTTCTGCGCTCACTATCCCGATAGTAGAAATTGTTAAGTTTGTCCAGAGAAGACTTGCAAAGAATAAGTAAAAACAAAACCGCTCGAAAGAGCGGTTTTTGTTTTGTGGAGCGTTGACATTATATTCAAAATATTGTATATTATTATCAGAGATGTTATATCTACTATTTTTTAAGGAGGCTTTTTAAAATGATGTTTCTTGAAGCATACAAAAAAGCGCTGGCAGTAATTTCCAAAAAACCGATTATGCTTTGGGGTCTTTCGCTCCTCAGCGGCATTATTACAATGCTTGCAACTATTTTTACTGCACCTGTTATGGTTCTCGGCGCAGCATTTTCCATTCTCATTACCTGCGGCATGGCGAGAATTTATATTGACGGCCTGAACGGTAAAGAGGTTAATTCCGACCAGCTTTTCTCAGCATTTAACAAGAACTGTGTTCGCATTGTCGGCGGCATGGCTTGGCAGACTCTCTGGACTATCATCTGGTCCGTTGTTCCGATCGTAGGTATTGTAAAGGCTTATTCATATCGCTTTGTGCCCTACATACTCATGACAAAGCCCGAAGTTACCGCAACTCAGGCGCTCCGCCTTTCCATGGAAATGACAAAGGGCAAGAAAATGCAGATGTTCCTTGCTGATATCTGCTTCTTCGGCGGTATTTTTGTAATTTCTTTCATTCTTGGCTTGCTCAGCGCAATTCCTTTCATCGGAATTCTCTTTGCACTTGTTACACTTCTTTTCATCATTGCAATTGCGCTCTTCAGCTCCATTTTCCAGGGACTTTACGCCGCATACTTCTATGTTGACTCAGCAAACGCTTCTGACGCTGAAAACCCCATCGTTTAAACAAACAAAACCGCTCGAAAGAGCGGTTTTTGTTTATTTTTCGGAAAATGTATAAATTTAAGTGTATATTTTGCATTGACGGTTGCTTTGTATGCATGTTACAATTTTATTACCAAGTATTAACGGAGGTATAACTATGGCAAATTATACATTCGGAGAGGCAAAAGATATGCTTCTCGCTTACGAAAACAATTTCAGCGATAACTCCATGAAGGATTTTACCGTTATTTTCGGTGACATGGAAGTTCGTGACGGTGCGCTCCGCACCACCAAGACCGGTGGACACTCCACAGCGCTTCTTGAGTTTGCAAACAAGCCCAATTTTGTGCTTGAGGCAGACTTTATCAATCATCAGGGCGGCGGCGGAATTTTCTTTGGCGGCGTTGCCGGCGGAATGAAGAAAAGCACTCCCGAAGATGACAAAGCCAACGGCTACTACGCATTTGTAAGCGTTGACGGTCTCGGCGGCGCACTCGGTTGTACAACACATCCCGGTAAGTGGAGCGGTAATTTTACTGCAAGCAAAAACGGCGACAGATTCACCATCGGTCAGGACCTTCATTTTTATATCCGTGTAACAGGTGACTACATCGTTTACACAATTTCCGACTGCGAAACCAAAGAAGAGCTTTACAGAGCAGAGTACCGCAAGGGCGACAGCGCATTTGACCGCTCTCCGTTTGAAACCGGTACAATCGCTATCCGCATCAACAACGACGGCGGCAAGGGCGGCTTTACCAACCTCAAGATTTACGAAAAGAAAGAGCCCACTACCTATACTGATGCAACTCTCGGTCTTTGCGAAAAGCTTACTGCTCGCCTTACTCCTACAAATGCAGAAGAACTTGTAGTTTTTGAAAAGAACGGTCAGGGCTTTGCATTTGGCTATGATGCGGCAGTTGAGCGCCTTGTTGCATACAAGTATCTCCACGGCAAGCTCATGTTCCTTACACAGCACGCAATGCAGCTCACCGCAGGCAATACATATGATTTCACTGCAGTAAACGGCGGCAATGTACTCTCTTTCTACTTTGGCGACCACACCTGGCCAATTATGGAAGTTCAGGTTAAAAAGCCCGGCACCTACAACATTGGTACAACTGCGCCCATCACTTTTGATATTGACAAGGCTTCTCTTTACGAGGGCGAAACCTATGTAAACCCTGTAACCTATGGTGCAGACCCCGAAATCCTCTATCATGACGGTACATTTTACCTCTATACACTTCATCATCCCTTTGGTTCAAAGTGCTCTGTAAGAGTTCGCACCTCCAAGAACCTCTATGATTGGGAAGAGGCAGGTTTCGCTTTCTCAATTACCGAGGATAGCCCCATTCACTATTTTATGAGCCCCAATGTGTTCTACAAGGACGGCTGGTTCTATCTGCTTATTGCTTCGCAGTTCGCAGGCGGCTACGGACCTACAGAGTTCCGCGTATTCTATGCAAGCGCACGCTCACCTCTCGGTCCCTTCGTTATGAACAAGGAAAAGCCCTACGTAAACACCGAGCCTGAAATCGGCGGCGCACCTTTCGTTGACGATGACGGCAGAGTTTACATCACCACCGTTCGTTTTGGCGGCGGCAACCATATATATATCCAGGAACTTGATGCAAAAGACGGCGTGCTTTCCAAGAAGCGCGACGCGGTTCACTGCATCAGCCCCACCGAGCATTATGAAATTGACGAGTGGGCACCCATTTCTGAGGGCGGCGTTATCACAAAGCATAACGGTTATTACTACATGATGTATGCATCCGGTCACTTCCGCGGTCACTATGGTGAATCGTATGCGGTAAGTAAGGATATTTACGGCCCATACAAGAAGTACAAGTACAACGAGGTGCTTGCCTCTAACCGCTATGTTGAGGGCGCAGGCGACTGCATGTTTGTAGTTTGCCCCGACCTTGAAGAAAACTACGTTGTTTACCACAAGCACTCCGACCGTGCAAACAACAAGGGCTTTGACCGCGATATCTGCATTGACCGCTTCTATTTTGTTCCCTCCGAGGACGGCGGCCCCGATGTACTCCGCGTTTACGGTCCTACCGACACCCCCGTTCCCGCACCCAAGTTTAAAAAGAAATAAGATAATAAAAAATCTCCGCTTCGGCGGAGATTTTTTGTTAGTGGCTTGATATTTTCTTTCTGATTGTCATCCTGAACGCAGTGAAGGATCTGCGCGCCGAAGGCGCGTCTCCCTAAGAAAAACCTTGCATATGCAAGGTTTTCAGATTCTTCGCATTCGCTCAGAATGACACATGTGGTAGCACACAGAGTGCTTATGAACCATAATTCATCTTACCTCTTGAAAAACTTTACATTATGATGTATAATATTATGGTTAATTATTTTAATGTGAGGAAAATGAAATGTTAGAGATTAAAAAACAGATTGCCGCGGCGCTTTCTGCGGCGTCAAACGGCGCAGTTGAGGCTTGCGATATCGCTGCCGCGCTTGAATATCCTCCAAATCCCGAAATGGGCGACATTGCGTTCCCCTGCTTCAAGCTCAGCCGTGTGCTTCGCAAGGCACCCCCTGCCATTGCACAGGAACTTGCCGCTGCATTTTCGTGCGAAGCGGTTGAAAAAGTGGATGTTGCCGGCGGATATCTTAATCTGTTTCTTTCAAAAGACTATCTTGCAAAATATGTTATAGAAAAGGCTGTTTTTGCAGACAAGCCCTATGGCTCCTCGAATGAGGGAGAGGGCAAGACCGTTGTGCTTGACTATTCGTCGCCAAATGTTGCAAAGCCTTTTCACATCGGCCACCTTGGTACCACCGTTATTGGTCACTCGCTTAAAAAACTTCATGAGTTTGTCGGCTATCACTGCATCGGCATCAATCACCTTGGCGACTGGGGTACCCAGTTTGGCAAGCTTATCACCGCTTTTCGTCTTTGGGGCGACCGTGAAAAGATTGAGCGCGATGAGATCGACGAGCTTGTTGCACTTTATGTAAAGTTCCACGCTGAGGCAGAGAAGGATGATAGCCTTAATGACAAGGCGCGCGCCGAGTTTAAAAAGCTTGAGGACGGCGATGAGGAAAACCTCGCACTCTGGAAGTGGTTTATTGAGATCTCGCTCCGCGAGTATCAAAAGACATATAAGCAGCTCGGCATTACCTTTGACAGCTACAACGGCGAGGCTTTTTACACCGACAAAATGATGCCCGAGGTTGAAAAAATACGCGCAGCAGGACTGCTCAAAATTGATGATGGCGCATCCATTGTTGACCTTGAGGAGTACGGCATGCCGCCCTGCCTTATTTTAAAGCGTGACGGCTCCACCCTTTACCCCACGCGCGACATCGCGGCAGCTGTTTACAGAAAGAACACCTACAATTTTGATAAGTGCATCTATGTTACAAGCGCAGGTCAGTCCCTCCACTTTGCACAGTGGTTTAAGGTAATGGAACTCATGGGATATGACTTTGCCAAAGACCTCGTTCATGTGCCCTACGGCACAGTGTCCATCGACGGCGCCAAGCTTGCGACAAGAACCGGTAATGTTGTATTGCTCAAGGATTTGTTTGCAACCGCTATCGAAAAGTCGCTTGGCATAATTGAGGAAAAGAACCCTAATCTTGAAAATAAAGAAGATGTTGCGCAGGCCGTGGGCGTTGGTGCCATAGTGTTCCACTATCTTTCCGGCGGACGCATTAAGGACATCAACTTTATCATGGAGGACGCGCTCTCGTTTGACGGCAACACAGGCCCTTATGCGCAGTATACCTACGCACGCACATGCAGCATCATGAACCGTGCAGGCGCACCCAAGGCGGCATCTGCAAAGATTACCACCGCCGAGGAGGGCGAACTTGTCAAGGAATTGCTCCGCTTCCCTGAAAAGGTGAAGAGTGCAATTGCCGACTATGAGCCTTCCACCGTAACACGTTATGTTCTCGATCTTTGCGCGGCATTCAACCGCTTCTATCATGAGTGCCAGATTTTGAACTGTGAGGACGAAGAAGTAAAGGCAACGAGAATTTGTCTTGTCAATGCAACAAAGAACATTCTCGGCAACGCACTTTCACTCATCTGTGTAGGCACACCTGAAAAGATATAAATATCACTTGAAAATGTAAACATTTTCAAGTGGGGAGGCTCGATTACTCGCGTGCGGCTCACCGCCGCCGAGCCTTTAAGGAGTTTTTTGGTCGGGAAACCCGCCCAAAAAACAAAATAACATAAAAGGAGAATTACCATGTCAGGACATTCTAAATGGAAAAATATAATGCACAAAAAGGAGAAGACCGACGCACAAAGAGCAAAAGTCTTCACTAAGATCGGCAAGGAAATGGCAATTGCTATCCGCGCAGGCGGTCCCGACCCCGTTTCCAATTCAAAACTTCGCGACCTTATCCAGAAGGCTAAGGCAAATAATGTTCCAAATGATAACATTGATCGTGTAATCAAGAAGTTTTCTGGCGATAATAGCGTTGTATACGACGAGATCACATACGAGGGCTACGGTCCGAGCGGAGTTGCTGTAATCGTTAAGGCGGCTACCGACAACCGCAACCGTACCGCGGGCGAAGTTCGCCATGCGTTTGACAAGTTTGGCGCGGGTCTTGGACAAAACGGCTGCGTTAGCTATCTCTTTGAGGAAAAAGGCGTTATCATCATCGAAAAGAACGATAAAATCGACGAGGACGCGCTCATGGAGTGCGCACTTGAAGCAGGCGCTGAGGACTTTGTTGCCGAGGAAGAGTGCTTTGAGATTTACACTGAAACCTCCGACCTCTATGCAGTTAAAGAAGCACTTGAGGGCGCAGGCTACGAGATTATGTCCGCTGACAGCGACATGATCCCTCAGAACTACATCACTCTCGAAAGTGAGGATGACCTCAAGAAGATGCAGCTTCTCCTTGACACTCTTGAGGATAACGATGACGTCAGCGAAGTTTACCATAACTGGGAAGAGTAATTTTCGTATATAAGCAAATGAAAGGAGGAGAGCTATGTTTGCATACAAGACCGACAGGGAAAAACTGTACAGTCCGTGTAAGATAACTTTTGCGCTTTTGTGCTCGCTTTTTGGCGGGTTTGTCACGGGAATGTGTTCGCTTTTCTTTGCATCGGGACCTTATGGCATGGATGTCTGGATATCGTATCTTAAAAATCCGTATATCCTTGTGCTCAATGTGCTCCCTCCGATAATTATTTCTGCGTGTCTTTATCTGCTTTTAAACCGCGCGGTATGGTCATTTGTCCTTACCAATGTGCTTGTTATAGTTCCGTCACTTATCAATTATTTTAAAATAGCTTTTCGTGGCGACTGCTTTATTTTCTCGGATATCACTCTTGTGGTTGAGGCGGGCAGAATGCTTGAGGATTATAAGCTTTTTATTGACAAGCGCATAGCGATCTATCTTGTAGTGCTTGCGCTCGGATGTGCGCTTACGGCTATCTTTGCACGCGGACGTTTTGAAGGCGGCAAGGGCAGATTTATTGCGGCGGCAGTGATTTTTGCGGCATCGTTTTTGCTTGTTCCGCTTTATACATCCGACGGTATTTACGAAACAAAAACCAAAAATGACACCGTGGAGCGCACATGGACCGACTCACGCCTTTATATGTCAAAGGGCTTTGTATATCCGTTTCTCCACTCGGTCAAGGATGCAATTCCCACCCCGCCGAATGGCTATGACAAAAACGCTGCGGCGGAGGCGCTTGGTGCTTTTGCAGACGAGGTTATCCCCGATGATAAAAAGGTCAACATCGTTTGCGTAATGCTTGAAGCGTATAATGATTTTTCGCGCTTTAAGGAGCTTACATTTACTGAGGATATCTACGCAAAGTACCGCGAGCTTGAAAAAATGGGCTATAGCGGCACGCTTGTCACCGATGTTTTTGCAGGCGATACAAGAATTACCGAGCGCGAGTTTTTAACAGGACTTCCGTTTGCGTTTATTGACGATTTTTCAAAAAAGAGCAACTCATATGTATGGTATCTGCGCGAAAACGGATATACCACCGAGGGTTCGCATCCGCTAAATGCATGGTTTTACAATCGTGAGAATATAAACCGCAATCTGGGATTTGAAAACTACTATTTCACAGAGAATTATTATAAGGAGCATTGCGGCGGCGACATCACGTGGGACAACGCATTTTTCCCGGAGATGTACAAGATCTATGCCGGGCGCGATCGCTCAAAACCTTATTTCAGCTACAGCATATCTTATCAGGGACACGGTCCTTACGATAGCGTGACGGCAAGCTTTGATGCACCGTATGTTGAAAGTGGCCATGTCAGCGAAGCTGATAAAAATATAATGAACAATTTCCTCAACGCTCAGAAGGGTACAACCGAGCATCTTTACAGCTTTGTAAAAGATATGCTCGAAACCGAGGAGCCGCTTGTGCTAGTGTTTTTCGGCGACCACAAGCCGTGGATGGGCGTGGGCGGAAGCGTTTATACCTCATACGGTATAAACATTGACACCTCCACCGAGGAAGGATTTATGAACTATTATTCAACGCGCTATCTCATAATTGCCAATGACGCGGCAAAAGCAGTATGCGGCAATGACTTTTTGGGAGAGGGCGAAACACTTTCGGCGCAGTTTTTGATGAACAAGGTGTTTGAACTCTGCGGATATGGGGGAAACTCATATATGCAGTTTGCAAGCAGTGTTATGCGTGAAAATCCTATAATACACCGCTCGCACACCGTGCCGAAACTCTATGAAGATGTTTCATATTATTACAGAAGGAATTTTGCATATTAGTATGAAAAAAGCGACAAAACATTCAATTATCTGCGCTTTGCTGGTTGCAGTCTGCATGGTGCTCACCATAGGTGCGGCGGCAGCGCGTATTGAGGGGCTTTACGTAATGCCCACCGACATCCGTGCGTTTGTCGATGGGTATGAAATACCCGCGTACAATATAAGGGACAAACTCGGCATTGTTGCAGAGGACCTTCGCGGCTACGGCTTTAACGTAGTCTGGAACGGTGAGGCGCGCACGCTTTCCATTTCAAAAAAGGACGGCGGTGTCAGTGCACCTATAGATGATATCCGATACAACAGTAAAAAACTCCCTGTCTATTCCACGGATATTGTGACTTATATCGACGGTGCAGTTGTTGAAAGCTTTAACATTGACGGCGAAACTGTTATTTTCTTCTCCGAAATTTCAAAGTACGGAACAAGCCTTTATGACAATGATTGCCGCGCATCGTTTTTCTCCGTTGCGCCGCAGTCATTTGCTAAAAAGACTATAGAAGCACTGCCCAAAAAGATTATTCACGCAGGCGGAGAAATTGGCGGCATGCTTGGCTCAAATTCGCTTGAAGCGCTTGATGCGACATATCAAAAAGGTTATCGCGTTATAGAGATGGACTTTGTGCTTTCCAGCGATGGGCACCCTGTTTGCCTGCACGACTGGTCAAGCTATTATTCCGACAGTATCACGTCCTTGCCGATAAGCAAGGCAGAGTTTGAAAATGTTAAGATTTTCAATCAGTACACCTCCGTTACGCTTGACAGCCTTGTTGCGTGGATGAAAACACATTCCGATGTGTATATCGTGACAGATATCAAGGAGAATAATGTTGATGTGCTTCGCAATATAGCGGCAGAGCATCCGGAGATCATCGGCCGCATTATTCCGCAGATTTATCAGTACGAGGAGTATCTGCCCGTGCGTGCCATGGGATACTCAAACATTGTGTTAACGCTGTATCGCTTGCCGACCTACAATGATAAGACAAACGGCAAGTATAACCGCACATTTGCAATCAAAAACGGTTTGCTTGCGGTAACAAGCGATGCAACGCTTGCAAACGAGGCTTTTGTAAAAGAGTTTACTTCGGTTGGAGTGCCGCTCTACGTGCATACGGTCAATGACGAAGCCGAGCAGCAAAAATGTTTTGATATGGGTATCACCGGTGTATATACCGATTATGCAAAATAGATATGAAAAAACCGCTCAGAGGAGCGGTTTTTTGTTTGTGCGGCGACAACATCGAAAAATACGGACTCGATGCCCCAATACATGCGTTAGAGATCATCCATACTTATCAATGGTTTTATGATAATACTTTACCATGGGGCTTCGCTGATGGTAAATATCCCGCAAACGATAAAAATGCAGAATAGTGATATTAAAAAAATCAATCTACTGTTGACAAAGGATCTAATCAACGGCTTTCGCAATGGATAAAAAAACTCGTTCGCAAGAACGAGTTTTTTGTCTATGGGCTACAAAAAAGATATTTTCGGCAATTTTGCGTATGAATTTGAACTCTCCCAATTAAATCCGGTCGCTGTATGGTAACGATTTCATATAGTTCTCCATCCATTCCCAATCGGGCACATATCCTTCGGGAGAATACGTACACGTAGTATCAATAAAGGTCGTGCCGTCTTCGTTATATCTAATTGGCAGTTTTATCACCGATTTTTTCATGGAAGATTCAACGGTCCATTTCCGGCCATATGAAAAGCGATATTTTTCTTTCATTATGAGAGTTGTTATGAAGAGGGCGCTATAAGGAGTCATTGGGTGATTCTTGAAAGTCGCCGTTACTATTTTTTCGCTAGCAAAAAATGGTTCAGCATGATAATAAGCCTCTCCAACACTACCGTCATAATTTATCACTATGCAATTTCCGGCTCTGTTTGGTGGCACATCAATATACGCTGAAATTCCATTGTTTTCTGCTGATGCAGAAGCATATGGTGTATGCCCAACCTCAGAATCAGTCATATATAAAGACTCACCTCTTTGTATATCGAAAATATTTTCAAACACAAATTCCTGCCAACCACTTGAGTTAAGTTCTTTTGTAGTGCTTGTCTTGTTGGATGTGCATATTTCTTTACATCTAAGCGTTTTGATATACTGCTCCATAAAGTCCCAATCGGGTAGTTTTTCGTTTGTTTGTGGCAATTTGATTTCTGTTTCTCTTAGATGAGTTTTCCATTTTCGGCCAAAAGAGTATTTGGGGCGTTCCTGACACAGAATTGTTGCAATGAACAATCCGTTATATTGATTGAGCTTTTCGTTATATCCAGCAACTATATCTGTTGTACCAATAAAATCGACATCCATATAGTTTGCATAACCTACAGAGCCTTGCCCATTGCAAATGAAGATTATGCAATTGCCTTTCTGCACTAAATCAGCATCATACGCACAATGAATCATTACACCGTTATCGTCTTTCTTCGCACCAACATAGAAGCACTCATTACCGTCGCTCAGCATCCCTTGATTTGCCTTACCGTTTTGCAAGATAGGAAATAGGTCAGCAACCCTAAAAGTACCCCATTTATCTATATCAAGATTCATATACACGCCCCTCCTTGACAAGATAAGCAAGATAATCATTGATTGTCTGCTGAAAATCGTGTTCGGTCAGTTTGGTGTAATCAGTCTTCATATAAGCTTCGCAAAGCCATTCGTCGCTTCCAGTAACCCTATATGTTGCTGACTCACCTGGCTCAGCTTTGCGATTGCGATATAACTCAATCCACCGTTTTTGGATTTCGGACCACTTGCTATTTCCTGTTACAGGATCCACTTGCTCTACGCGCCCCAGGTTCTTTTTCTTTTTAAAACCATCATCCCGGCAATAACCAAAGAATGTATCGGGATTTGATACATCGCTATGCTTTGTTCCAATTTTAAACACCATACAGCAAGCGGACGCGCTAGCTCCAGGATGAAAAATATCAGTGGGCAAAGTAAACACTGCATCTAGTGTGTTTTCTTCAAGAATTTCATTTTTAAGTCTAGCGATCTCGCCACTTGTTCCGATTGCACAGGCTACCGGAAGCAAAATCGCCAATTTGGCTGGATGATTGATTGAGTTCAGTGCATCAGCAATCCACTTTACAAAATATAATCCCTTAGATGGATCTTCTTTTTTGTCCCTAGGCCAGGTACGAACATACTCCGAGGGAAGATGGACTCGCTGACCATTGTAGGGTGGATTCATTAGGATGATTGTGGGTTTTGACTCTTTAATCCAGTCGGTCATCGTGAAGCAACTTCCTTGGCGAATATTGGAGTTTCCATCAGAGTGAATAAGCATGTTTGTTGTTGCCAGACCATACACATTCTCATCAAACTCAATGCCAAATATCTGATTTTTCTTGACCGTTTCCTGCTCCGCAGCAGTGGCACAATCGTCGAGAGCTTGTGTCATTGCCCGCACAAGGAAAGAGCCGCTTCCGCAACAAGGGTCCAAAACAACAGAATGCTTGTTCACACCGGTAATCTTGGCCATAAAATCAGTAATATGATCTGGGGTAAACGCCTGGTTTTTGTCTGATTTACCAACATACTTGTTAAACGTAACAAAGAAAAGGTTTAGCAGATCCTGTCCTGATGTGCTTTTATCGTTAATAAACGGTAAGATGTTATTTTCGATAAAGGTAAGAATTTCTCTGAATGATGCTATGTTCAGTTGGCGTACATACTGGTCGTTGAGCACATTTCGATTTAGTAAGGCAAGTTTTTCAGCTTTGTTAATATCAGAGTTCAGCAGGTCTTCTAAGACTTCTTTTATGCGGGTGCGAATTTGAGCAGCAGTTAATGATGGGGTAGAATAATCAAGCCCGTTCTTTAAAGCCAACAAACAAGTACCGACAAATTGACTACGCAGTTTTTCGGGAATACTATGGCGATGTAGCATCTCATTAAGTTTGTAAGTGTTTTGCATCACTTTTTCTTTGTCGTTGATTTTAGAAGTGTAAAAATCGACGTATTCGTCCATTGTGCGAAGCGCGGTTTCTTTTTGCATAAAATCGCCATCAGAGACAACACCACGCCAAACCTTTACATTGTCATTTGTGGTGTTAGCTAAAATAGCAATAGTTTTATTTCCTGTAAGTGCTTTTTCGTACTCAACATAAGCAGATAACTGTTCTTCGTCCGCTTTTGTAAAATTCTGCTTTGTTTCAACAAGTACAGTTATGCCGTCTTTTACAAAGCGGATATCAAGTTTTTCAAATTTTCTTCCGTTTGCATTTGTAATGGGAACAAACGGTAAAGATGCAACAGAAAAAGCTTTGGGATAACTATATTCGTCGTTTTCGATATTGCTGGTTAAATACTCTCGACCAACAACGGAAATTATATCTGCTCTAATCATTTCTTTTTACCCTCCAAATCATTTGTCAGTATATCAGTCAAATACTGATTGACGCTATATCCGCGTTCGTCCTTTTTCTTCTTTTGAACCTCATCCATCATTCGATGGTAAATATCGGGTGGCAAACGCAGAGGGATCATTATTTTTTCATTTGTTGGGGTATTCGATTTATTCACAATCCTACCTCCATTTTGATATCATAATATCTTGATATAATGATATCAAAAGTGTCTAATAAAGTCAATCCCTTTTGAAAAGAAAAAGGAGCATAGATCGTTCTATGCTCCGTAAATATGGACGTTTTGTGAGAGTTCAAGTCTGTTTTGTGAAAAATATCTTTTTTGTACGTTCAAGCCGATGAGCAAAATTTTGCCTATAAAAACAGAAAAAACCCTGATAAATTCAGAGTTTTTCTGTGGCTATATCTTTTTTGTAGCCCTTTGATGGCAGGGGCAGAAGGACTGCAGAACCCAATGCATGCACGGACAACATCTTTTTTATGCATTTGTGGGGTTCGAGTCACTAAACCACAAACGAAAAATAAAAAAACACAACCCGATGGTTGCGTTTTTTATTTTTGGCAGGGGCAGAAGGACTCGAACCCACGACCCATGGTTTTGGAGACCAGTACTCTACCAACTGAGCTATACCCCTATAAGTCAGCTATTGCCGACCTTTGGAGCGGGTGACGGGAATCGAACCCGCACGGCCAGCTTGGAAGGCTGGAATTCTACCATTGAACTACACCCGCATCTAACAATGCCTTAATATCATATCACAAGATTTTCAAACTGTCAAGGGGATTTTTGAAAAGTTTTTCGAGGGATTGACTTTTTTTCGGTTTTACGCTATAATTTTTATATAAATTTGTTTCAGGAGGTTAATATGACATTTTTTGAAAGTTTTATTAATACCATCAAGGCGTTTGTAACAGGAAGCGTTATCAATTTTATCTTCCTTGCGCTTTGTGCTATTGCATTTGTTTTTATCGGGTTTAAACTCTCCTCGTGGGTTGTAAAGCTTATTAAAAAGTCCAAGGGTTTCAAAAAACTTGACGATAGCGTTGAGTCCTTCCTTGCATCGCTTATCGGCATCACCCTTAAAATTTTGGTTGTAGTTGTTGCAGCCACCATTGTTGGCTTTGATGTAACCGCGCTTTCCGCAGTTATTGCAACCTTTGGTGTTACCGCAGGTCTTGCGCTTCAGGGCAGCCTTTCAAACCTTACCGGCGGCATTATGATTCTTATTTTCCGCCCCTTTAAGGTTGGTGACTACATCGACAACCACTCGGACAGCGGTACTGTTGAGAGCATCGGTATTTTTTACACTACTCTGAAAACTCCCGATAACAAAACCATCACCGTTCCAAACGGACTTCTCTCCAACGCAACTGTCGTTAACTACAGCACAGAGGACACACGCCGCGTGGATATCGAGTTTACCGTTTCTTACGATTCCGATATCGACAAGGTTAACAAGGTAATGCAGACCGTCGCAAATGCAGACGAAAAGATTTTCAAGGATCCTGCACCCTTTACCGCACTTCTTCGTCAGGATGCAAGCGCACTTGTATTTGTAATCCGTGTATGGTGTAATTCATCCGACTATTGGAGCGTATACTTCGGACTTGAAGAAAACATGAAAAAGGCGTTTGACGCTGTTGGAATTGAGATTCCCTTTAATCAGCTCGACGTTCATTTTGACAAGACTGACGATCAGTAATTTAAATAAACAAAAAGAAAATCCCACTTTTGTGGGATTTTCTTTTTGTTTTAGTTGTTCAACAAGTGAGTTAATACTTTTAATGCATCTGTTGCAGAAACTGTGATATCGCAATTTGCGTTTGCCGCCGCTTATCTCAACAAGTACATTTGCTTCAAAATCGTGTGTTGTGCATTCTGCATCGGATGCAATTGTACCAAGACGTTTGATAGGGCAAACCGCGCCTGCAAATGTGCCGCCCGAAATACCCATATAGAATCGGTTGGTATGAACATTCATACCGGTGCCGTACACAGCCTCCTTGAAAGTACCGCCCTTGATTATAAGCGCAATGTCACCGCCAAGGCTTGATACGGGGTTTGATGCGGATGTACCTGCATTTGTGTCCTTGCCGTTTTTATTGTCAACAAAGTATGCGGCGGTAGAACCGGGCGCAAATGTCTCTGCGGCATAAGCGGCAACTGTCATAAATACTGTACAAATCAAGAGTATTACCGTAAGAAAAAGTATTCTGTGTTTCATGGCTACCTCTCATTATTATTGTATGTATTTAAATTTTACCCCTTAGTTTAATTTTATGCAATATGAATTTGTGTGTTTTGCGTTCTTTATGCAAAAAACTAAAAACGGCATAGCCGCGTTTTCGGCTATGCCATATCTTCGAATTTGTTCAAAATGAAGGGAGGGACTTCGCCGCAGTAGGTGCACCACTACCAATGCGGCAAAGCCCCGCGGTTTTCACCGCAAACTGTTTTTGTCGTTCCCGATACTGTTTTACCATATTTTTACTATTAAAAATGTCACAATACGTCGAACTTATAAAAAGAATTTTATATACAGTTCAAAAATCTTTGCGTATCTGTCAAGCGAGGGGACTTTCAGTCCAATCAGAGAAATATCAAGCGGCTCAAGACTAAGTGTAAAACTTGCCTTTCCTGCTCGCACGGTTTTATCCACTGCAAATCCTGCTTGTGCGCCGATTTCATACAGCAGCATTTGCAAAACTTCTTTTGCCTTTGTTTCTATGGGCGCACCGCCCGTGCTGTCTGCATAGATTGAAATTCTTCCGCACTCATTTGCAAATGTAAGCGTTACCGCGCTTGCATTGTTTGCGCATAGACGTGTCATCAGTGCAAGGCACATTGCAAATGCGCTTGGCGAGACGTTGACGGTTTGCTCTGAGAGAATGCCGCGTACCGATAAACGGATTCCTGCGTCATACAGCTCTTTTGAAAATGCATCGGCAAACAATAAAACAAGGCTTTTTAAAGGTACTGTAATGCGGTTTTTAAAAGTTTTGGGCAAATCAAACAGATCATTGCCAAGCATCGAGGCTTCAATGCCAAGACATTCGCAAATTCTTTCACTGTCCATGAAAAAGCGGAACTTTTCTCCGCACAGCACAACTTCTTTGGTATAGACTGCTTTGCCCTGCCAGTAAAGTATTCCGTTTTTATTTGATTTTGCGGCGGAGCTTGCAAACAAGCGCAAAGCGCTACTGACGGTTATCGAGCGGTCGGAATACAGGATGTTACCGCTTGAATCGCTGATCATTAGCGGTAGTTTCACTATTTGCCCTCCTTTATGGGTGAGGCAAACTGATAGTTCAAAAGGGTATTTTGCGCAAGCACATCCAAAAGGTCTTTGTCATTGCCTTCAAGTACA
Organism: Oscillospiraceae bacterium; assembly: GCA_015064965.1. GTDB lineage: Bacteria > Bacillota > Clostridia > Oscillospirales > CAG-272 > UMGS902. Next base: position 14,836 of record SVRG01000001.1, on the reverse strand, counting down.
AGGCGGAGATTGTAGCGAGTAAAATAAAATGAATATGTGTTTATATCTTCTTCAAGTTTTTCCTTTGTAACCGTGTCAGCCTTTATTGCAAGCGGAAGCTGCTTTGATGCCGCCTCTGAGAAGAAAGCACTGTTTTCGAGAGTTGAATAGGGAACGCAGACTACTTTTGCACCGTTCGCCTTCTCGGCAAAAGCGAAGATCTCATCGAAATTTTCTTCATTTACTTCGTTGAAAACCAAAACGGTTTCGTCAAGTCCGGCGTTTGCAAATTCTTTAAGCAGAGAAAGCTCATATTCGGTGACAATGCTTTTCACCTTTTCGTCCGCATAGATTGAGGAAACCTCAAAAAGTCCGATGGTTTTGGCTTTGATATCAAGCGAAGCCGCATCAGGAAGTTTTGTCTGCTCCTTGCCGAGCAGCTCGTCTGCCTCGGTGGCAAAGGTGGATTTGCCGTCTTTATAAAGCCACACCGAGGCACAAACATCCGTGTTGTCCGTAGTAAAGTTTGCGATATCTTTCGGCTCGACATACTGTCCGAGAATGCTTTTTTCAGAGAGCGGCGCGAGATTTGTGCCGCCGTTTCCCAAAGGAGAAGTTCCCGTATAAAGTGCCTCTCCGCCGGCTGCCTTTTGCGCCAGGTGATGACCGAGCATGGCGGTCAGCGCAAAGGCAACAAGCACAGCCAAAATGCAGAGGATAAGCCCCCTCGGAACTTTTTTTCTGCGCGTGTTGTATCTTTTGTAGATTGACATTATTTTATCTCCTCATAAGAGAGTGAGCGCACATATTCGCTTTCTGTTGCGGTGAGCATATTTGCCTTTGCTTTGAGCTTGTTTTCAAAGGTGATATGCTGATAAAGCGACTTAAGCTCTGTAAAATGTTCGATAATATACATTTCATCTTTTTCAAGGCGGAGGATGATATAAAAACCGCCGTCAACTTCGACAACATTGCTGATTTCGCCGTCGGCAAGGGCAAATGCCGCATTTTCAAAAGCGGCTTCTTTTTCGCCGCGCATGATGTATGCCTCTCCGCCGGGTATTTCCTCGGAGTACTTTCCGATAAGGGAGTTGAACTCTTCACCGCCATTGTATTTTTCAATCACTTCTGCGGCGATAAGACGGTTGTTTTCAACTTCTTCGCCGGCATCGTTTTCAATGAAGATACTTTTTACTCTTATAAAATCTTCGCCGCGGAGCGCTGCCAACACATTTTCGTCAGCGCTTTCGATAATCTTGTTTTGAACAAGGGTGGTATAAAGTACATCGCGCATAGCCATTACGCGCTGGAAAAACTCAAATGCGCGCTCGGTCATATATCCTTCTTCAAGAGTTGCGTTAAAGTCAATTTCGCTTTCTTTGCAGTATGCTTTCATTTCTTCGATATACGTTTCAGAAACCGAAAGCACGTCGCGGCTTGTCAGCGACAAACCGTGCTCACTGCCGAGGGAAACTATGGCATACATATAGCGCAGATCGTTTAAAACGCGGGTTCGTATCTCGCTGTCAAGTGCGGCAGTGTCGGTTTCGCCGTCCTTGGTATAGCTTTTTTTGAGTTCGTCGCGATAGTTTAGGTAAAGTGTGCGGTAGATGTCGTATGTGACCTCGTTTGAGCCAACGCTTACTGCGCTCATGCCGTAGGATTCGAGGTATTCAAGCTCTTTTTGTCGGTTTATGCCAATCACGATAAGCACCACCGCAATTGCAACGATCAGTATAAGCACTGCTGCGGCAATAAGCTTTTTTATAAATATTTTTCTGTTTTCTTCAAAGGTTCTGATTTCCATTATTGGTCCTTCCTTTGGAATGATAATTGTTAATTATATAATACACCAAAATATTATCAATATCAAGGCAATTTGCGTTTTTCAGTTGACAATGAAGCGGTATGGGTGTATAATTTGAAATTGAAATTCAAATTCAAAACGGTGATAAAATGTATAATACAAAACAAAAGGCAATTCTCATATCCTGCCTTGAAAAGCACAAGCGCGAGAGCCTCACTGTTGACGGTGTATGCGCTGCGCTTGAAAAGGAGAATGAAAAAATCGGCAGAAGCACGGTTTATCGCTACCTTGAGGCGCTTGTCAGCGACGGAATGATAAGCCGTTTTGCACCTGAAGAGGGCAAAAGCGTGACCTATCGCTTTATTGGAAGCGGCTGCGGTGATGAGTGCCATTTTCACCTTATATGCACTGAGTGCGGAGAGGTTGCGCATACGCACTGTCACGAGCTTGAGGCGCTTTTTTCCCACATGGCAAGCGAACACGGATTTAGAATAAACGAGAAAAAAACCGTACTTTATGGGCTTTGCGAAAAATGCGGAGGTGCGGTATGAAAAGGATTCTTGCAATAATTCTTTTGTCGCTCCTTTGCCTTTGCTCATGCACAAGCGCTGCAGATGACGGCAAAATAACCGTGGTTGCCACAATGTTTCCGCAGTACGATTTTGCAAGAAATATTGCAAAAGAGCGCGCAAATGTAGAGCTGCTGCTTGACTTTGGCACAGATGCTCATTCATACGAGCCGACCCCTCGTGATATTGTGAAAATCGCATCCGCCGATCTGTTTATATATACCGGCGATGAAATGGAAATCTGGGCAAAAACTCTGCTTGAGAGCGCGGATGTTAAAAAGGCAATTGAGGGCGGTACGCTGCAGGTGATCGACCTTTCCAAAAGCGTCACCCTGATTCCAATGCACTCGCATGAGGAGCATGACCATGCAGAGTACGATACGCACATCTGGACCTCGGCAGAAAATGCCTCTAAAATGTGCGGCGCTATCGGTGCGGCGATGAGCCGGCTTGATGCTGACAACCGTTCATATTATAATACTAATATGAATGAATATCTGCAAAAACTTTCGCTTCTTTCAAACGAGATTTCGACACTGCGCACCGGAGAAGTATTCTTTGGTGGCAGTTTCGCGTTCAGATATATGTTCGCCGATGCAGGCATTGAGCATCATTCGATCTATGAGGGATGCTCGTCCCATGCCGAGCCGTCAGCAGCTGCCATTGCCGGAATGGTTGAACAAATCAAGGCGAGCGGTGCGCGCTACGTGTTTTATGACTCGCTCTCGGAAAAGAAAATTGCAGAGTCAATAGCGGCGGAATGCGGCGCGGAGGTGCTTCATCTCCATGCGGTGCACAATATTACAAAGGCGGAGTTTGATGGCGGCGAAGATTATATTTCGCTGATGACAAAAAACATTGAAACGCTACGAAAGGCGCTTTCCTGATGGATATTATTACTTGTAAAAATATAACGGTGTACAACGAGCGCACCAAGGCGCTTGACGGTGTGAGTTTCTCGGTTCAAAAGGGAGAGTTTCTCACGATTGTCGGCGAAAACGGCGCCGGAAAATCAACACTTGCGCGCATAATTCTCGGCATCAATCCCCCCGATGAGGGTGATGTTCTGATAGATGAACGCCTGCGCGGAAAGATAGGATATCTTCCGCAGCAGTCGAGCGCGCAACGCGACTTTCCCGCAAGCGTTTATGAGGTGGTGCTTTCCGGAAATATCGGCTCTGTCGGATTTATCCCGTTTTACTCCCGCGCAGCAAAGGCAAGGGCGAGGAGCAACATGGAGCTGCTCGGCATTTCTGCCATTTCTCAAAAGAGTTATCGCGCGCTTTCGGGCGGTCAGCAGCAAAGAGTTTTGCTTGCGCGTGCACTTTGCGCCGCCGACGAGGTGCTTCTTCTGGACGAGCCCACTGCAGGGCTTGACCCATTGGTTACCAAAGAGCTTTATACAACGGTGCGTCACCTTTGTGACGAGCACGGAATGACGGTTATTATGGTTTCGCACGATATTCCTGCCGCAATGAAGTATTCGGACAGAATATTGCACCTTGCAACCTCGGTAAAGTTTATGGGAACACCAAAAGAATACGAAAAAACGCCGCTCGGAATGTCGTTTGGAACGGAGGGCGCAGATGTTTGATATTTTTTCATATTCATTTATGCAGTATGCCTTGATCGTCGGCGTGCTTGTGTCGCTTTGCGCGGCACTGCTCGGAGTACTTCTGGTGCTTCGCCGCTACTCGATGATTGGCGACGGACTTTCCCACGTTGGCTTTGGCGCGCTTTCGGTTGCGTATGCGCTTTCAATGGCGCCCATGGCACTTGCGGTTCCTGTAGTTGTGGTTAGCGCGTTTATACTTCTCGGTATGTCCGAGAGCAAAAAGATAAAAGGTGACAGTGCAATAGCGGTGCTTTCGTCAAGTGCGCTTGCTATAGGCGTTGTTGCAAATTCAATCGCGGGTGGAAGCGCATCGGACCTTGGAGGATATCTTTTCGGCAGTATCCTGACTCTTAAAAAGAGCGATGTTATACTTTCGGCAGTGCTTTCGCTGGTAGTGATATTGCTTTTTGTACTGTTTAAAAACCGCATTTTTGCGGTGACATTTGATATGCCCTTTGCAAAAAGCGCAGGCGTGCACGTAAAGGTTTACAACATGCTGCTTGCGTTGCTCATTGCGCTGACTGTGGTTGTAGGTATGCAGATCGTGGGAACAATGCTGATATCAAGTCTTATTATTTTTCCTGCACTTTCTGCAATGCAGATCGCGGACAGTTTTAAAGGGGTAATCATTCTTTCTGCGGTTATTTCTATTTTTTCATTTGTTGTGGGCTTGCTTGTTTCGCTCACTCTTCCGGCAGGTGCAATGATAGTTTTGTGCAACCTCGCTGTGCTGCTTGTATGCACGGTTATTGGAAAAATTATAAAAAGATAACAAATGTGTTCTTTCTGAAAACCACAAGGAGAAATTTATGCCAAAAACACTTGTACCCGATTTTGTGTTTGACACTTTTGCTGACATCACAGTCGAGTTTTTGAAAAAACAAAATGTCAAAGCACTGCTATGCGATGTAGACAACACGCTTTCCCCATATGAGCACGCCGAGCCAAACGATGCAGTGCGTGCATGGATCGGCGAAATGCAGCAGGGCGGAATTAAAATTGCGCTTGTTTCAAACAATAACTATGAGCGCATCAATACATATAATAAAGAAATGAAACTTGTCGCATATGCCGATGCAGGCAAGCCGTCGCGCAAATGCTATTTTAAGGCGGCAAAAGACATCGGCGTTGACATTGCAGACTGCGCGGTGCTCGGTGATCAGCTTCTCACCGATTGCTGGTCGGCAAGGCGGCTTGGAATAAAGTGTTTTATCGTACCGCCGATAAAGGACAAGCGCGATTTGTTTCACAGATTCAAACGTGCCGTAGAAAAACCTTTCATGCTGGCTTATAAAAAGAAAAATAAATAATATATAGGAGAAAAATCATGACAAGAGCAGAAACATTAAGAGAGAAAATTGCAAGCTTTGCCGATGCTATAATCATCACCGATGAGCTTAACCAATACTACATCGGCGGCTTTCGCTATACCGACGGCTATGTGGTAGTTACAAAAAAATCCGCGCACATCGTTACCGATTTCCGCTATATCGAGGCGGCAGAGGCGCTTTCTCCTGCGGGATTTGAAATTGTGGCACCCAAGAACATGCGCGAGTATATCGCAGACGTTTTCAAAAAGGAAAATGTAAAAACGGTCGCTTTTGAAGAGGACAGAGTTACTTACAGTGCACTTGAAGCGCTTAAAAAGGATATTTCGGCAGAGTTTGTTACTTCTCGCGGAGTTATCGAGGAGATGCGCCGTTATAAGGACCGCGGCGAAGTTGAAAAGATTCTTGCCGCGCAGAAAATCACCGATGATGCGTTTGAGCACATTTTAAAGGTTATGACACCTGATATGACCGAGCTTGACGTAGCGGTTGAACTTGAGTTTTTTATGCGCAAAGCAGGCGCCGAGGAAAAGAGCTTTGACACGATCGCGGTTTCGGGCAGTACGTCCTCGCTCCCCCACGGTGTACCGAGAAATGTCAAGCTTGAAAAAGGCTTTTTCACCATGGACTACGGCTGCGTGGTTGACGGCTATCACTCCGACATGACAAGAACCGTTGTGCTCGGCAAGGCTGACGAGGATATGAAGAAACTCTACAACACCGTTCTCAAAGCGCAGGTGAGCGCAATCGAGGGCGCAAAGGTTGGCATGAAGTGTTCGGCGATCGACGCGATCGCGCGCGATATCATTGAGGATGCCGGCTATCACGGCTGCTTTGGTCACGGCACCGGTCACGGAGTGGGCCTTGAGATTCACGAGGAGCCGAGATTTTCGCCCAAGTCATCGGATTTTTTCAAGAGCGGTCATATTATCACCGTTGAACCCGGCATTTATATCGCCGGCAAGGGCGGTTGCCGCATTGAGGATATGATTTATGCGGACGGAGAAAAGGTTGTAAACCTTACAGGCGCAAGGAAAGAGTTAATCGAGCTGTTCTAAAACAAAAAGAGTCGGCAAATGCCGACTCTTTTATTATTTATTCGCCTTTGCAGCAAATCAATTCTTTCGCATAGGGAAGTGATAAGATCCAATCGCAAAGGGTGTGCCACTCATCAAGCTTGTGACCTCTTCTTGCGTAGTAGATGTTTACGAGGGTTTCATAGTTCATTGTAATCGTGCGTAGCTGGTTGTAGGAGGATGGGAGAAGCTGGATAAGGTCGTACCAAAAAGCCTTGTCTTTGTTCTCCATGTATTTAAGGCGGGTCTGCTCCATGAAATCCACGTAGGTTTTAAAGGCTTCAAGCGCGCCGGCGGTCATGTGGTCGGTGCTGAAGTCGGAAAGCTCAAAGGGTTTTGCGTGGATCTTGTGCATGGTGCTTGTGGAGTTTGCAACGGTTGCTACCTTGTATGTGTCAAATTCTTTCCACCAGTACAAAGGAGCGGTGATGTCAACGCAAACCAGAATCTGACGCATAAATTTGCGGTGGTCACTGCCTGCCGCGCAAAGACGTTTTGCAAGGTCAAGGTCGTTTTCGCCTAGGATGTAATTGCCGTTTTCGTCATACGCACTGTCCGAGCGAGCCCAGGAATTCAAAGGATTACGCGCGCCGCGTATGGCATTTTCAAGATTCATTACCGAGCCGTGTTCAACTTTAATCATGGTGTTGCACCTCACAAATTTATTAACTATATAGTACCACATATAGCGGTTTTCGTCAACAAAATCTTATATATTGTGGTCGAAAAAATTTTTAAAAATTTTTCAAAAAAAGTGTTGACAAAACTAAAAGTCGGTGCTATAATAAAAAAGTCGCAAGGCTGGTGAGCAAAAAACTCCGGGCCCTACGATACATAAGATGGAAGTTTAGCTCAGCTGGGAGAGCATCTGCCTTACAAGCAGAGGGTCGGGGGTTCGAGCCCCTCAACTTCCACCATATGGCCCGGTAGTTCAGTTGGTTAGAACGCTAGCCTGTCACGCTAGAGGTCGTGGGTTCGAGTCCCATCCGGGTCGCCATTAGGCAACCCACTTAATTTGCCTCTGTAGCTCAGTTGGTAGAGCAGAGGACTGAAAATCCTCGTGTCGTTGGTTCGATTCCGACCGGAGGCACCAGCGGCAATGACCGCTATGCGGATTTAGCTCATTTGGTAGAGCGCCACCTTGCCAAGGTGGAGGTGGCGGGTTCGAGCCCCGTAATCCGCTCCAAAATCGGACACGATCATTCGTGTCCGATTTCTATTCTCGGCGCCATAGCCAAGCGGTAAGGCAGAGGTCTGCAAAACCTTTATTCCCCAGTTCGATTCTGGGTGGCGCCTCCAGAAAACAAAAAGCACATCCTGTGGATGTGCTTTTTGTTTTCTGGCTTACGCTCGGAATGACATGTTGGTTTGAGCAATAAATTATAGTTTGAACGCGAAGCGTTCAAACCGTAGGGACCGGCGTCCTCGACGGTCCGCAAGAACTGAAGCAAAATGGACCGTCGAGGACGCCGGTCCCTACAATGTTTCAATTGACTTCCCCGTCAAATTCCAATTCCTCAGCGGGCGGGTGATACTCGCCCCTACGAAAATACCACAAAGGAGATACACACATGGAACCGCACGACTACACCGTTGCCCGCATTGAGGGCGAATACGCATACCTTGCCGACGAAAACGGCGAAGAGATCTTCATTGCGCTTGCGCTGCTGCCGGCAGGTACGACCGTCGGCTCTCGCCTGCACTGTGAGATGTTTGAGTATACCCTGCTCTCTTGACACTTTTTTGCAAAAATGTTACAATGAAGTATCCTATATTCGGAGGCTTTCCTATGAAAAAGATTTCCGGCATTTTCCTTGCCGCGCTTCTGACTGCACTGCTTGCAGTCTCGGTCTTTGCAAGTGACATTATTTTTGTTGACTATGCAACCGGCAACGATACAAACGACGGTGAGACCATGTCTACTGCCAAAAAAACCACCCCCGCGGCGGCAACAGCGTTGCCGAACGGCGGCACAATGGTGGTTTTCGGCAAGGGCTACATGCACACCAAGACCACCTTTGAAAAAACGGCAGAGCCGATCACCATTACCTCCGTGTACGGCGGCAGAGACTATAAGAATCCCGAACCCGCAGAGAATCCGGCTTGCGCATTCAAGGCAGGCAGCGGCGTTGTCTGGACGGTTGCCGGCGACGTCATTCTCGATGACATCATTCTCTTTCAGGAAAACAACCAGAACACAATTGTTGTTGCAGACGGCGGCAGTCTGACGGTCAATGAAAACGTGATCTGCATGTCCAAGCGCGACTACTACTGGAACATCAAGGTAGAAGCCGGCGGCAAAACCGTTATCAACGGCGGTATCTTCTCAAACATCACGGGCGCCGGCGACATCGAGATCGGTGAAAACGTAACCGTGCTGAATGCAAGCCATAGCGGTCCGCAAAAGGGCGATCCCGAAGCGGTCTTCCACAAATACGGCGCGAGCAACGAAAACAGCGGTCTGACGCCGGATGCACCCAAATCCTCGCTCGGCTCGCTGAGCGAAAACGGTGCGATCAGCCTGCTGCCGCGCGGCGGTACGCTCGTCGGCATCGGCAAGCTGTACCTCGGCCGCAGCTACACCCTCCCAAGACTGGCAGGTCCGCTGACGCTCACCTCGGTGTGGGGCGGTGTGGACTATCGCAATCCGGAACCTGCAGAGAACCCTGCCTGCGCGTTCAAGATGGCGAGCGGCGCGACCTTTACCATCCAGAGCGACGTGATTTTCGACAACATCATCCTGTTTCAGGAGAACGAGCAGAACACAATCTCCGTTAAGGCCGGCGCGACGCTGACCGTGACCGATCGGGTGACCTTCCAGACGAAGCCCGGCAACGACTACCACTACAGAATCGTTTTGGAGGAAGGCGCAACCGCCATCCTCACCGAAGAGGCACAGAAGGTATTTACCGTTGAAAACAACGGCGGCGATGTGCTGACCTACGGCGCAGCAACCGATACCACCGTGGTGAAAATGACCGTAGGCAAGCTGACCGGCTATGTAGACGGCCGCGGCAGGGTGCTGGACGCAGCACCCGTGATCCGCAACAGCCGCACGATGCTGCCCGTCCGCTTCGTTGCCGAAAGCCTTGGCGCAACCGTCGGCTGGGACGGCGCGACAAGCACAGTGACCGTTTCGACCGATACGGTTGAGATCCGCATCACCATCGGCAAGGCAGAGGCGACCGTGAACGGTGCAGCCGTCACGCTGGACTCCCCTGCGTTTATTGAAAACAGCCGTACTTACCTGCCCGTCCGTTTCGTTGCCGAGAACCTCGGCGCAACCGTCGGCTGGGACGGCGCGACAAGCACAGTGACATTGACAAAGTAAATCAAAAAGCCGACTCGTATGAGTCGGCTTTTTCGTATAGTTTGAAATCATCCACAAACCCGTAGGGGCGGTTATTAACCGCCCGTTTACACCTAGGTTCGCGGGCGATTGCTAATCGCCCCTACGATATGTGCGTTTCAATTGACTTCCTCTTCAAATCACCAATTTATCTTTCTGTTCCTCTTGACATCTCCGTGTTTTTGCGCGATAATATAAGGTAGTAAAAAATAACCGAAAGGGTACAAATATGTTAGACATTCGTTTTATCTGCGACAATCCCGATCTCGTGAAAGAGAATATCAAAAAGAAGTTCAAGGATGCAAAGCTGCCGCTGGTAGATGAGGCGATCGACCTCTACACCAAGAAGTGCGCTGCGAACACCCGTGCAAACGATCTGCGCGCCAACCGCAACAAGGTCTCCAAGGAGATCGGTATGCTGATGGGCAAGGGTTTACGCGAAGAGGCCGAGGAAAAGAAGCAGCTTGTTACCAAGCAGGCTGAGGAGCTGGCTGCCCTCGAAAAGGAAGAGGCAGAGCTTGAGGCTACCCTCAAAGAGGTCATGATGAAGATTCCGAACATCGTGGACGCAAGCGTTCCGGTGGGCAAGGACGACAGCGAGAACGTTGAGGTTGAGTGCTTTGGCGAAAAGACGGTTGTGGATTTTGAGATCCCCTATCACACCGACATTATGGCGCGCTTCAACGGCATCGACAAGGAGGCTGCAGGCCGCGTTGCAGGCGAGGGCTTCTACTACCTGATGGGCGACATCGCGCGTCTGCACTCTGCCGTTACCGCGTATGCGCGTGACTTTATGATCGACAAGGGCTTTACCTACTGCATTCCGCCCTTTATGATCCGTTCCAACGTCGTTACCGGCGTTATGTCCTTTGAGGAAATGGACGCCATGATGTACAAGATCGAGGGCGAGGACCTGTACCTGATCGGTACCTCCGAGCATTCGATGATCGGTAAGTACATCGACACCATCACCGATGAAAAGACGCTGCCGCACACGCTGACCAGCTATTCCCCCTGCTTCCGCAAGGAGAAGGGCGCGCACGGCATTGAGGAGCGCGGCATCTACCGCATCCACCAGTTTGAAAAGCAGGAAATGATCGTTATCTGCAAGCCGGAAGAATCCATGGAGTGGTTCCACAAGATGTGGAGCTATTCGGTAGAGCTCTTCCGCTCGATGGACATTCCGGTCCGCACGCTGGAGTGCTGCACGGGAGACCTCGCAGACCTGAAGGTCAAATCCTACGACGTGGAGGCATGGTCGCCGAAGCAAGGCAAGTACTTTGAGGTATGCTCCTGCTCCAACCTCGGTGACGCGCAGGCGCGCCGTCTCGGCATCCGCGTTAAGGGCGCAGACGGCAAGAAGTACCTTGCACACACGCTCAACAACACGGTTGTTGCACCTCCGAGAATGCTGATCGCATTCCTCGAAAACAATCTGGAAGTGCGCGACGGCAAGTTTGTCATCCGCATTCCTGAGGCACTCCGTCCCTACATGGGCGGCAAGACCGAGATCGTCGAGAAGTAAATAAAAAAGCACCGCTTTTGCGGTGCTTTTTCTTTTAGAATTCGTAGTCCATGCAGGTGCGGGACTTCACAACGCTGCGGACGTAGTCTGCCGCTGCAACGTGCTCGGGATGTACCTTGTAGCCGTCATACGCTGCGGGCGTCTCCAGTGTGCTGTCCAGCATGAGATCCACATTCGAGGAATCCATCGGGTTTGCGATGATCTCGAGATGGGTGAGGCCCGGAACTACGCCGACCAGCGCTTCCAGCTCCGCCTTGATCTTCTTTGCAGCCGCGCACTTTTCGTCAGCGGTCATTTCGTCCTTGAAGGACCAGAGCAATACGTGTCTTACCATGATGTTATTCTCCTTGATATATAGAAATGGGCGTTCTTTCTTAAAAAGAAAGAACCAAAGAAATATTGTGGGATATTTGCTGTGTAGCCGTGGCTATAGATATACCTTTTCTCAAAAAGGTTTGGAGGGTACGGGAACCTTTCCTTAAAAGGTTCCCGTACATCCTACACGTTCATTATGACCGGTATGATCATCGGTTTGCGGTGGGTGCGCTGATACAGGAATTTTGCCAATGCGTCGCGCACATTGTTCTTGATCTCGCCCCAGTCGCTCTTGCCCATGTACAGGCTGTTTTCAATCGCGTCGCGTGCGATGGTGCGTGCCGCATCCATCAGCTCTTCACTTTCGCGGACGTAGACAAAGCCGCGCGAGATAATGTCGGGACCGCTTACAATAAATCCGCCGTCGGGATCGACCGCGGCAACCACAATGATCACGCCGTCCTGCGAGAGATGCTTGCGGTCGCGCAGCACGATGTTGCCCACATCGCCGACGCCGATACCGTCGATCAGCACCTTGCCTGACGGCACCGTGCCGCTAAAGCGTGCGCCGTCCTGCCCGATCTCCAGCACCTTGCCGATCTCGGAAACAAAGATGTTTTCGCTTGCCATGCCCATTTCCATTGCCAGATGTCTGTGTGCGTCCAGATGGCGGAGTTCGCCGTGCACCGGCATGAAATATTGCGGGCGGGTGAGCGCATGCATAAGCTTCAGCTCCTCGCGGCAGGCGTGACCGGAAACGTGCACGTCTGTTTCGGGATCGTGGATCACGTTTACGCCGGAGGCGATCAGGGCGTTGATGATCTTGCCGACGCTCTTTTCGTTGCCGGGGATGGCCGTTGCACTGATGACCACCAGATCCTTTCCGCCAAGCGTCATGCGGTCATGCGCGCCAAAGGCAAGGCGGTAGAGCGCACTCATCGGCTCGCCCTGACTGCCGGTTGTAATCAGCGTGACCTTGTTTTCGGGATAGCGTCCTACGTCCTTGATGTCGATCAGCACACCGTCCGGCACTTGCATGTAGCCAAGCTCGCTTGCCGCCTCAATAATGTTGACCATACTTCTGCCCAGCACCGCGACCTTGCGACCGTGCGCCGCAGACAGGCTGATGATCTGCTGTACGCGGTGTACGTTGGAGGAGAAGGTTGCGATAACGATACGCATGTCGCTGTACCGCTCAAAAATATTGGCAAGCGACCGTCCCACCTTGCGCTCGGACGGGGTAAAGCCGGGGCGCTCTGCATTGGTGGATTCACACATCAGCAGCAGCACGCCCTCGTTGCCGATCTCGCCGATGCGGGTAATGTCCATCATGTTGCCGTCCACCGGCGTGGTGTCCAGCTTGAAGTCGCCGGTATGGAACAGGATGCCGAGCGGCGTGCGGATCGCAAGCGCGCAGGCATCGGCAATCGAGTGGTTGACGTGGATAAACTCGGCTTCCAGTTTGCCGAGCTTTACGCGGTCGCCCGCGTTTACCGCGTGCAGACGCGGCTTTTCCGGGAGCTTATGCTCCTCCAGCTTGCGCTCCACGATGCCCACCGTCAGTTTGGTACCGTAGATGTCGGGGTTGATCGAGCGCAGCGCATAGGGCAACGATCCGATGTGGTCCTCGTGACCGTGCGTCAGCAGAATTCCGCGGATCTTGTCCTTGTTTTTCTCCAGATATGTGATGTCGGGGGTGACAAGGTCAATGCCCAGCATATCCTCGTCGGGAAAGGCAACGCCGCAATCGATCACGATGATGTCGTCTTCGTATTCGATCATCGTCATGTTTTTGCCGATCTCGTGCAGTCCGCCAAGGGATGCAATCTTGATCTTTGAGGTGATGACCGGCTTTTGGGGGCTCTTGCGCTTGGAGCGCTTTGCCTTGGGCGGGGTATATTTTGCCTTTTTCTCCGCAGTTTTCTCCGGCTCTGCCGGCTTTTGTGCCTTCGGTGCGGCTACGGGCTTTGCCTTGGGCTTGCGGCGGCGGTATTGCGGCTTCTTCGGTGTATCTGCCGCAGGGGTATTCTTTTTATTTTCTGCCATAAAATCTCCTTATTATATTTGCATGGAAAAAAAGCCGACTCGATTCGGCTATTGCTATTCTCGCTTGGAGTGCTCCGCGGAACGCACAGGCGGACACTTTACGCGATTTGTAACGAACACGTTTGTACCTATAGTATACACTATCTTTTCAAAAAATGCAATAGCGGCTATATCCACCGCAGAAAAAACATCAGCGCAGCGCCGATGGCTATGCCGAGCGCAAAGGAAACGGCATCCCGCCCTGTCACGCGCCGCCGTCTGCGCCGCGTGGTATTGCGATCCACAATGCGGATCGCCTCGTGCAGCATCTCCTCCTGTCCGCGCCGCTCAAAATCCGGCCGCAGCAAAAAATACGCCTCGTCAAACATCTGGGAGGCGGTTCCTTTTAACAGAATCACTTTTCGTTCACATCCGCGCAAAATATACTCACTCCTTTGCAGAAAGTATTGCCAGCGCGGGGGTATTTATGCAATTTGGGCGCAGATCGCGCGGTTTTTTCCATCTTTGCAAAAAAGTTAGGGGTTACATTTTTGCGCCTTTTCTCTATAATGATAGTAAAGGAGGGCACGCTATGGAACTCATACAGATCGGGGAAAACGCCCTGAAAGTCACGCTGACGCGCGAGGACATGGAACGCATGCGTCTCGCCTTTGACGACCTGGATTATGCCAATGCCGAAACGCGCCGTGTGATCTGGAACATTCTGGACGAGGCAAAGCGTACACTCGGATTTACGGCTTCGCGGGAGCGTCTGTACATACAAGCCTTTTCGGATATGCACGGCGGGTGCGAACTGTTTGTCCGCCGCACTGAGGAAGCCGAGAAGGTGTCCTTGTATCGGTTTTGCACGCTGCAACTGCTGCTGCTCGCCTGCGCAAGGCTTGCCAACTGCGGCTTTGCGGAGGCGAGCCGCGCCTATCTCGGAGAGGGCGGCGCCTATTTTTTGCTGCTGTATGCCGAGCCGGTTCTTTTTTTGGCGGAGCTTGGCATGCTGCTGCCGTTTCGCGAGGCGTTTCTTGCCGAGCATGCAACGCCGCTTTGCGAAGACGCCGTCCACGCCCTCGCTCTGCTGAAATAAAAAGCACCCTTTTGGGTGTTGTCCGTAGGGACAACACGCTAACTAAGTTTGCCCTTCGGGCAAGTGAAGTTGCCTTCGGCAGTGAAGTTTGCTTGTTGCAAGTGAAGTTTCGCCTGACGGCGAAGTGATGGGCAAACTGAACTTCACTT
>SVRG01000032.1 GCA_015064965.1 Oscillospiraceae bacterium | reverse complement strand
ATATCCTTGTTTACACGGGTAAGAACGTGGCCGATATGGGGTTTTCCGTTAGCGGTCGGAGGGCCGTCATAAAATGTGAACGGCGTGCCGTTTTCACGGTGAGTCATACTTTTTTCAAAGATGTGGTTTTCCTCCCAGAATTTGCGCACGTCTTTTTCGCGTGCTACAAATGAGAGGTCTGTCGATACTTTCTTGTACATCGTGTGTTTCCTTTCTTTACGCAAAAAGAAACTCCCTCACCAAAAGGAGAGGGAGATGCTAACCACCTTTTGCGCATACAATCATATGGCTCTCTTGTAACGGTGAGATACCGTCGCTTGCTACGTTGTCGCAAGCGCACTCCGAAGTGATTTTCACATCTGCGCTACTCATATCGGGCTCGCACCGCCCCCGACTCGCTTGAATTTTCGCATCAGATCTACTCTCTTCATCAACGCTTTAAAAATTTTCATTAATAATATATCACAGTGCAAAATAAAAGTCAAGTGTTAAGCGAAATAATATAGTTTTTATACTTAGCTTTAAAAATTGTCAGTATATCAAAAAACATATTGACAAAACATTCTATTGGTTTTATAATGTAATTGATGTACAAAAAGTGTAGGTGATTGTTTTGTCAAGGATAGTACACGGCATTGTGAATTTCACATATCGCGCAGGTGCAGATTACGGCAAAAACAGTGTTTTCTTTGTAGAAAGCATGGGAGAGAGCTTCCCCTGCGCAGCTTATCTCGTTGAGAGAAACCGCGTTAAGAACGATACAAAAAGTATATATGTTTTAGAGTATGTTATAAGCGGAAAAGGGTATATAGAATGTGACGGAAAGAAGTATACTGTTCAAAAGGGAGACTTTTATTTTTTGAACAGGCTGCACTCACATCTGTATTATTCCGATAAAGAAGATCCGTACAGGAAAATATGGATAAATGCAGGGGGAAGACTGCTTGACGGAGTGGTAAATGCATACGGCCTTACAGAGGGTGCAATTGTTATTCCGGATTCCAATACCGAAAAGTATTTTCACCGTTTGCGCGAGCTTCTTTCGGATGCGTATTTGGATAATTCCGACGATACTATGACTGAATGCGCAAAGGTAATGTGCGAGATGATAATCACTGCCGCTACCGAATACCGCAAGGTTCAGCGCGCTACGGTCAGCACGGCAGAACGCATAAAGGATTACATAGATTCCGGACTTTCGTACAATGTCACGCTCGATGATATTGCACAGCATTTTTATCTGAACAAATCCTATATTATCAGTATTTTCAGTGAGAAGTACGGATACACTCCAAAACAGTATATTTTGCAGCGTAAAATGCAGGCTGCCTGCTCAATGCTTGAGGAAAATCTTTACAGCATAGCAGAAATTGCAGATGTGCTTAATTTTTCAAGTTCCCAACACTTTTCCTCTTCTTTTAAGAAGAAAATGGGTATTTCACCCGATGAATACCGTCATTCAAAAAAGAATCATACCTGAGAAGTCGTGAATTATATTCGCGACTTCCTTTTTTATTTTATAAATTTTTATTGACTTTTTTACTGTGAGCGAATATAATATATATGTATTAATATGCCATTACTGTATACTGCCTTGGCGGCAGGGAGGAAGAATTGAGTCAGAACACAGAAATAAAGGCTCATGAAAAGCAAAAGAAACATACTCTGCGAAATGTTATATTAATTACTCTCGCGGTATTGGTTTTATTGGCAGGAATTCTTGCATTCGCTTTTCGGAGATACATAAATATACTTGTTACCGGCGTGTCAAAATCGGATGAACAGATACATTCGATGCAAGCTGAAAATGACAAAAAAACGTATGATATTTTAAACGAACTCGTTGTTGTGACAATGCGCGACCTTACCGATGAGGAAAGACAAATGCTTGAGCGGGGAGAAATTACTCCTGAACAGGCAATGATACTTATCAAGGGAGGCACACTTGAGCCGGTGGAAACAACGGCTATAGAGACGGTTACAACTGCTCCGGAGGAAATTACAACTACCGAGATCTGTGATACTACAGCAGAACAGATCGTTACTTCTCCGCAAGAAGTTACTACATCTGCTCCGAAACCCGATGTTACAACTGAGGTTACTACAACCGCGCAGACGACCACGGCAGTAGTAACTACAGAAGTTCCTAAAGTGGATGAAGGAAAACTTCGTGCACGGATAGAAGGAATAATAGCAGAGATTTATTTGCTTCGTGCTGAATATCTCAATGCGATAGACAAAACAATTTACGAGGCTAAGCTTGAGTATATGAAGCTTCCTAAAGAAAAGCATACTCTTCAAGGTAAAATGCAGTTTGTGACAAACACGCTTGTACCGAAGGGCAATGCTCTTGAGGCTGAATGCGATGCCAAGATTGACGCTCTTCTTGTTGAGCTCAAGTCAATTCTTAATGAGCTTGGCGAAAGTACGGCTATCATAGACGAGATTAGAAAAGTTTATGCTGAGCAAAAGGATTTGAAGTTAACTGAACTTACAAATCAATACTCTTCAAAATTAAAATAAAAAAATATATAAATACTCAGAAAAGGAAAACAACTATGAAAAAGAGAATTTTTTCAATGCTGCTTGCTCTTGCAATGGTACTTGCAATGATGCCCATGGCATTTGCTGCCGGAACGGTTCTTGAAAATCAGCTCGCAGCAAAACTTGCCGGCCTCAGCAATGAGGTAAATGTTCCTGCTACTATGGAAATGAGTCAGAATAACGGCTCTACATGGAAAGAGGGACTTATCACCCTTAAGACAGAAGAAATGAACGATCCTATTGATTTTCGTGCAACTCTTAACACAAACCCCATAAAGGGCGCAATTAAAGAGTGGTATGAAGCTGCAAAGGCAGTTATTGAGGCTGTTGCAGGCAATGATGCTACGCGCAAGAACGCATGGCTTGCTAAATTTGAAGAGTACAATGTTACCGGTAGCTTTACAGTAGAGATCAAGTTCCCTGCGCAGTTTACCGGAGCAGAGCTTAATGAGCATCTTGTAGAAAACCGCAATGATATGTACGGCTTCAACGAAGAAGCAAAGGAACTCTTTATGGAGACTTCCAGAAGAGTTGTAACTTCCGGCGGTATGAAGACAATCATCATTACTATTGCTATTAAGGACTTCTTCCCCGGTGATACAGATAAGACCGGTATTGCAGAACAGGATCTTTATGAAGGCGTTACTGTTGATCGCGGTAACGGTAAGACCGATTACCTCAATGAGCTTACTTATACTGTTGAAGGTGTAGTTCCCGGCGCATTTACCGGCACCATTACAACATCCGGTAAGATGACAGGTAATACCGTTATTAAGATCGGACCTTCCGCTGACAGCACCGATAAGGTTTTCTTCTATAGCAACCAGAAGGTTCCTGTAGAGGCAAAACTCAGAAAATATGTCGCACCTCAGTCCGAACCCGAAGATTATAAGATCACATTTAATATTGACGGTAATACCGATGAGGTTGCACCGATGTATGCAAGAGGTACTGTAAAGGCAAATGTACTTCCCCTTCCCGAAAAGCCCGGATACAGATTTGAGGGTTGGTACCGCGACAGCGAGCTCACAAATAAGATTACCGACAGCATCAATGTATACAGCGATATCACAGTTTACGGTCACTGGGTAAGCGACGTGCTTCTCACAGACGATCACTTTGCATACATTATCGGTTATCCCGATGAAACTGTTCGTCCTCTCCGCAACATCACTCGCGAAGAGTCCACTATGATTTTCTACCGTTTGCTCCGCGACGAATCACGCGATGCTATTTTCACTCTTGAAAACACCTTCAGCGATATTGCTAAGGAGAGATGGTCCAATAGTGCTATTTCAACTATGTCCAACGGCTACTATGTAGTGGGACGTCCCGATGGCACATTTGACCCCGAAGCTCCCATTACCCGTGCAGAGTTTGCTACTATGGCAGTTCGTTTTGCAAGCCTTATGGATACTTCCGGTGTATCCTTCAATGATATTGAGGGTCACTGGGCAGAGAGATATATTCTCAAGGCTGCAAAGGCCGGTTGGATAAAGGGTTATCCCGACGGTTCTTTCAAGCCCGATGCGTACATTACACGTGCAGAGGCAATGACTCTTGTTAACAATGTTCTTATGCGTCATGTTAACGAGTCCGGTCTCCATGCTGATACTCGCAAGTGGATTGATATGGACGGCACAGAGTGGTATTACTACATCGTTCTCGAAGCAACCAATACTCATGACTTTACTCGTCAGGTTGACGGTTACAACGAAAACTGGACCGCTATTCTTCCCAACAAGACCTGGAAATAATATTAAAAGAGGAAGCCAACGGCTTCCTCTTTTTGTATCGTTTTGCGCAAAAAAGTATCATAATTGATATTGATTTGCGGCTTTTTTAATGATATATTTATTAATGAGAAGTTTTTTCTCACCCTTATAAGATTTGAGCAAAATGCCGCCCGATTTCGGGCGGCATTTTGCCGTTAATTCTGTTTTCTTAACTAAAAACCGAAGTTGAAATTTTCTTTTGCTTGTCCGTCAGCAAATTCTCCGTACGCCTTACCAATACGGCGCATCAGATCTTTGCAGGAAGAAACATGGCAAGAATCTTTATATTTACATGTGTCACAATTGGTTTTGTCGCATCGCATAAGCAATCCCTCAAACAAAGAGTTTTTAGCATGCGATTCTGCAAAACGGTTATAGGCAGCGTCTGTGCAGAATTTTTTTAGCAAGTACATTATTTGTTCTTGAGGTACATTGCTGTTTTTAAATTCAAAATATTTGCGAAGACAGGTAATATAGTTCTTCGTTTCTTCGTTTGTGCATGCTTTTGCTGCATCCGAAAGTGACTGTATTACGGCGTTTGGTTTGTTGAGCCTTAAATTAGCATATGCCATATGGATATGAATTAGGCAGGCACTTCCAAGATTTGAAACAAATGGAATTCCGGCAAGATATTGATAATTGGATTGACGCGAGCGTGCTCCTGAGATCATTTTGCTGAACAGTAAAAGCTCTGCAAGCTCATCATCGGTTGCTTTTTCGATATATCTTAGGCAACTTGCGGCGCGGTCTGCAAAAGAATACTCTTGCAAAAATTCGTTAAGGCGAACACCTCGTGATTCTGAATATCCGGGAACAACAACCATGTAGCAGGGAAAACCGAGATAGGAATAATTGCGTATATAAACCGGGCGTCCCATTTTCTTGAACATTGAAAGCATTTGCGGAATGATTTCAAGATTTGTTTTGTTTGCGCTGTCGGTAAACATTTTGAAAGGTCTTTTTGCCTTCAGGTCGTCGGAGAAGAAATCAATTGTGAAATATCCGTTTCCTGTTTCGATTTGATTTAGTACATTATGCTTTGAGTTTACGTCCTTAACGCTGCTTATAACACCGTTGGTTTCAGAGCGCATAAGGGTGGAAACGTTCTTGCCCTGCAGCACTTCTGTCAGTGTGCGTTTGATTGCAATTTCCAATACAGGGTCGGCGCCGATGCTCATAATATATCCGCCGGTTTTTTTGTTAATAAGTCGGGAGGCAACTATGGGAAAATCAATGCCGTGGGAGAAATCCAATACGGTGACATCTATATCGCGTTTTTTGAGCGCTTCAATGGTTGCTTTTACAGTATCGTATTTATCCAAAACTTCATCGGGGATCACAGGGACTGCTTCTCCGCTAAGAATTGTTTGTATGGTTGAATGGCGCTCCAAAATCTCCGAAAGCGCATGAATCACCGCTTCTTCTTTGGTGTTTCCCGCGCAACAACCGTTGGAACAATAAATATGTTCCACAAAAGCAGCAGGGAGTTGCACATATTTATCTTCGAACAAGCTATAGAATGGGACGGTAATGATTTTATCGCTTCCGGCATACATTTCACATTGCTCGGCGAGTTCTTCTCTTGACAATCTGCCGCCGTATGTGTCAATGATATAATCCATCCATTCGCCGTTTTGGACGAGTTCGTCCTTTGTCATGCATTTTGCATCGGGCGCATAACTGTTCATAAACAATTCGGGATCGTTTTCAAATGATTGGTATTTGTAGAAGAATAATCCAAGTTGTAGTCTTTCTATAAACTCGCCGTATGCGCTCGCTCTTGCAAGCGCGGGAGTGACACCTTTGCCGTTTGTTCCGGGGAATTTACCGTTTACGGTTACGCGCAAACTGTAGCAATTGTCTATGCCGGAATCATACCAGGTTTCCTCTAATTTTACTCCTATCCGGTCGAGAATATTTATAATATTTTCAACAGTTTTTTCTGGAGAGCAATCTTTAAACTTTTCGTCAATATGTATCACTTGTTTTCTCCGTTCCAAATCAATTATGTACTATTATATCATTTTGGCGTTATAGTGTCAACAAAAAAGACGGCGGAGCCGTCTTTTTGCTATTTTCTGTGTGTAAGAGGTATATACTCGCCGTCGGGCAGAACACCCATATAAGCAGGTCGGATAATCTTGCCGCTTGTGATAAGTTCTTCCATGCGGTGAGCGCTCCAACCTGCGATTCTTGCAATTGCAAAAAGAGGTGTGATGAGCTCTTCGGGAATTCCGAGCATGGAGTAAAGAAAACCGCTGTAAAAATCTACATTTGCGCAGATTGGCTTGCGACCTTGCTGACGCGCATAGATAAGTTTGGGAGCAATCTCTTCAATTTTTGCATAAAGCTCAAATTCGTCATGCCTGCCCTTTTCAATTGAGAGCTGTTCTACCTGCTTTTTGAGAATAATTGCACGGGGGTCTGACATTGTATAAACTGCGTGACCGACGCCGTAAATAAGCCCCTTGCGGTCAAATGCCTGCTTGTCAAGGATCTTGCTAAGATAAGCGGTGATTTCTTCTTCGCTTGACCAATCCTTGATGTTTTCCTTGATATTTGCAAACATCTGTGTAACCTTGATATTTGCGCCGCCGTGGCGAGGTCCCTTGAGAGAGCAAAGCGAGGCTGCCATTGCTGAATATGTGTCGGTACCGGAGGAGGTTACAACATGGTTTGTAAATGTGGAGTTGTTACCGCCACCGTGCTCGGCATGGAGGATAAGGGCAATGTCGAGGATGCGCGCTTCAAGCTCGGTGTACTTTTTGTCGCGGCGAAGCATGAGCAAAACATTTTCTGCCATGGAGCGGCGCGACGAGGGGTTGTTGATGAAAAGCGAATGCCCTTTGATAAAGTGGTTGTACGAATGATAGGAATAAATCGTAATCATCGGGAGCACAGAGATGAGCTGAAGGCACTGCGCCATTACATTTGGGATGGATGTGTCGTTCGCGTTTTTGTCATATGAGTATAGCGAGAGCACGCTTCGTGTAAGCAGATTCATGAGGTCATCCGACGGTGCGTGCATAATGATATCTCGCACAAAATTTTCAGGGAGGGTGCGGTATGATGCGAGCAGAGAAGTGAATTCTTTAAGTTCGCTCTCAGTAGGAAGCTTGCCTATAAGGAGTAGGTATATAGTTTCTTCAAAGCCAAATCGGCGTTCTGCACTCACACCGTCTGTAAGGTCTCTGATGTCAATGCCGCGGTAGCGCAGTTCACCGTCGCAGTATTCCTTTGAGCCCTTTTCTTCTTTTGTACCGTGGATTGATGAAACCTCGGTAAGACCGGTTAAAACGCCCTTTCCTGACTGGTCGCGCAAACCACGCTTTACATCATATTTAATATACTGTTCGGATTCAATACTGTTATTTTTCACGCATTTTGCTGCGAGGTCGTTGATATAGGAAAAAGTGGACAATAAAAACTCTCCTTTACTGAATTGTTGCGAAAAGGTAGTCCGAGAACTCGGCACATGTAGCACCGTCACGGTCGCCGGTTACTTTAACTTTTGCATCGTCTGCGGTGCAAATCTTCATGGCAGTTGCAAGTTTTTCCGCTTCGCTTGCATATCCAACATGGCGGAGCAGCATTTCAACTGCTTTAAAGATGCTGGAGGGGTTTGCATATTCGCCGATGCCTTCTTCTATCATGCGGGGCGCCGAGCCGTGAATCGCTTCAAACATTGCGTATCTGCCGCCTACATTTGCACTGCCTGCGGTGCCTACGCCGCCCTGGATCTGTGCTGCTTCATCGGTGATGATGTCACCGTAGAGGTTGGGGAGAACAAATACTTCAAACTTTGAACGGATCGCCTCGTTGACAAGGTTTGCTGCCATAATATCGATATACCAGTCCTCAAGTTCAAGTTCGGGGTATTCTCTTTCGGCAAGTTCGCGGCAGATGCGTGCGAATTTGCCGTCTGTTTTTTTCATTATATTCGCTTTAGTTACGATGGATACATTTTTTTTGCCGTTGTTTTTTGCAAATTCGTATGCTGCACGAGCAATGCGCTCGGTTCCAAGATCTGTCGTTACTTTAAAGTCGCAGCAAAGCACATCGGGAATTTCAACACCGCGGCTTCCGAGCACATATTCGCCCTCGGTGTTTTCACGGTAGAATGTCCAGTCGATGCCGAGTTCCGGTACGCATACCGGACGGACATTTGCAAAGAGGTCAAGCTCGCGGCGGAGAGCGACATTTGCACTTTCAAGCTCTTTTGCGCCGGTACCTCCCTTGGGAGTGGTAGTCGGACCTTTGAGGAGCACATGACATTCTTTGATAGCGGCGAGAACGTCATCGGGAATGCTCTTTTCCTTTGCAATGCGGTTTTCAAGGGTGAGTCCCTCTATGCGGCGGATTTCTACTTTGCCTGCCGCGATTTTGTCTTTGAGCAGGTATTCAAGCACGCGCACCGCTTCGCGGCAGATGATCGGGCCGATGCCGTCACCGTCGCAAACACCGATGATAAGCGTGTCAAGCGCTGCATAGTCAACAGGCTTTGAAAGCTCTGCCATTCTTTCTGTTCTTGCAACCTGCTCGCGAAGAAGTGTTTCAAATTGCTCGGTCGCACTCTTTATGTAATTATCCATAGTTAATTCCTTTCGTGGGTGGAGTTGGAACTTTTTAAGGAAAAGTTCCGACACCTCAAAACCTTTTTGTAAAAAGGTATATGTGTAGCCATGGCTACAAATTAAATATTTTACAGTTATTCTTTGGTACTTTCTTTTTAAGAAAGTACGTACATTGTCTTAATTCTGCTTTGTATAAGGCAACAGTCCGCCTGCTTTGAGAATGTCGATCTGACGGTCGGTGAATGCGCAAGCAAGCTTGATTTTTTCGCCGCCTACGGTCATTGTCATTTCGCCTTTTTCAACTGCATCAAATACATTTTCAAGGCAGATATCGTCGCCTTCTTTTACCTTGTCATAATCGTCGGGATTTACAAATGTTAGCGGCATGATGCCTGCATTGATAAGGTTTGCAGCATGGATTCGCGCAAATGACTTGGTGATAACTGCCTTTACACCGAGGTAAAGGGGAGCGAGAGCCGCATGCTCACGCGAGGAGCCCTGACCGTAGTTTGCGCCGCCGATGATAACGCTCTTTCCGAGTTCTTTTGCGCGGGAGGGGAAACTTTCGTCGCAAACAGTGAAGCAGTGCTTGGAAATCTCGGGAATATTTGAGCGGAGAGGAAGGATCTTTGCACCTGCCGGCATAATGTGGTCGGTGGTGATGTTGTCTTCAACCTTGAGCGAAACCTTGCAGGAGATGCTGTTTTCAAGCGGGAAAGTTTCGGGGAAGGGTTTGATATTGGGACCGCGGAGGATCTCAACTTTGTCTGCTTCGTTTTCGGGTGCCGGAAGTTCTATCATGTTATCGTTGATGAGGAACTTTTCGGGCATTTCCATTTTTGGCATATCGCCGAGAGTAGTGGGATTTGAGAGATAGCCGTTGATAGCGGAGAGGGCTGCAACCTCGGGGGAAACGAGGTAAACCTGCGCATCTTTTGTGCCGCTTCTGCCCAAGAAGTTGCGGTTGAAGGTACGAAGCGAGATACCGCCGGAGTTTGGCGACTGTCCCATACCGATGCAAGGACCGCAAGCGGACTCAAGCACTCTTGCGCCTGCCGCGATCATGTCGGCGAGTGCACCGTTTTCGGCAAGCATATTAAGTACCTGCTTTGAGCCGGGAGCGATAGAGAGAGAAACATTTGGATGAACGGTTTTGCCGCGGAGAATGTGTGCAACCTTCATCATATCTGCAAGTGAAGAGTTTGTGCATGAACCGATGCACACCTGATCGATCTTCATTTTGCCGAGTTCTTCCACACTCTTTACGTTGTCTGGGGAGTGGGGGCAAGCAGCCATGGGAGCAAGTGCGGAAAGGTCGATAACAAGTTCTTCGTCATAAACCGCATCGGCATCAGCCGCAAGAGGAGTGTACGCATCCTCACGTCCCTGCGCTTTGAGGAATTCAAGAGTGATTTCGTCGGAGGGGAATATTGATGTGGTTGCGCCGAGTTCTGCGCCCATGTTGGTGATGGTTGCACGTTCCGGAACAGAGAGGGTTTTAACGCCTTCGCCGACATATTCCATAACTTTGCCGACACCGCCCTTAACAGAAAGGCGGCGGAGAACTTCAAGGATAACGTCCTTTGCCGCAACCCAGGGCTTAAGCTTGCCGACAAGCTCGATTTTTACAACTTTAGGATATGTAATATAATATGCGCCGCCGCCCATTGCAACTGCAACGTCAAGTCCGCCGGCACCGATAGCAATCATGCCGAGACCGCCGCCCGTGGGAGTGTGGCTGTCCGAGCCGATAAGGGTCTTGCCCGGTACGCCAAAGCGTTCAAGGTGAACCTGGTGGCAGATGCCGTTGCCGGGACGGCTGAAGTATATACCGTGTTTTTTTGCAACAGAGCCGATAAAGCGGTGGTCATCGGCATTTTCAAAGCCGTTTTGAAGTGTATTGTGGTCAATATATGCAACAGAACGCTCGGTTTTTACTCTCGGTATGCCCATCGCCTCAAATTCGAGATAAGCCATGGTGCCGGTAGCGTCCTGGGTTAATGTTTGGTCAATGCGGATACCGATTTCGGTGCCTTTTACAAATTCACCGTCAACGATGTGCGCTTTGAGTATTTTTTCGGTTAAAGTAAGTCCCATTTCTGTGTCCTCCTATGGGGTATAAGGGTGAATGGTAAAATTTTATCATAACTATGCAAAAAATGCAAGAGGAAAATATAAAAAGTTCAAAAATATTGCAAAAAATCCGTAAAAAGCGCAATTTTTACGCATAAGTTGAACGAATTCGCTCTAAATCTTGCAATTTTGACGAAAGTTTATGCAAAAGCACGATGAATTCCTATAACTTGATTTCTTTATCGCAAAGGTTGATAATTTTAATGTTTTTCTTTTGCGCTGATTTTAGCGTCTGATATGCTCCACCATAGGTATGGTCAACATAGCACACTATATAATCACATTTTTTTACCATATATTCATTTGCCTTTGATATGCGAAATTTTTGTGGTGTGTTTGGGGGTATTTCGGCTATTAAAATGCTGTCATAGTTTTTATAATAATCTCCATTATTAATAATGTCTTTTGTAAGGTAAGGAATGATTAGTTCCGATTTTATATCTGGATATTCTTTTTTTAGGCTTTTAATTACCGTAGCCGCACATTTATCAAAAGCACCGTAATTGCCTATCCAAAAGTACTGTACATTTTCGTTTTCTATAAGTTTTATAAGTGTGTCTTGTAATTTTTGTTTTATGGAACCGCAACTTGTGTCTTTATGACCTGCAAAGCAACATTTTTTCTTTATCATATTTACCTCTTTTAAAAATATAATAGATATATGGTATATCTATATAAAACATTATATCACATTGTTGCATTAATATGAACATATAATATGTTTATTGAGGTGTTTTTATGGCTATAAAAAGTGTATCCATACGTATTGAAGAAGAAATGCTTGAAAAACTTGGATATATAGCGGACTATGAGGGTAGAAGTGTAAATAGCCACGTTCTTGTTCTTATCCGCGATAATATCAAAAAGTTTGAAGAATATAACGGAGAGATTGCAGGAAGTATTAATCCTGATGTAAATGTAAAACCGGCACGCAAAAAATGAAAAGTCGATGCATATGCATCGACTTTTTTCAGTTTGTAAAAATATAAATTAAGATACCTCTAAAGTTTAGTTAAGCGGTGAACGCTACCCACTTGTCATTCTGAGCGTAGCGAAGAATCTGAAAACCTTGATAAAATCAAGGTTTTTCTTCTAAAGACGAGCTTGCGGCTCGCAGATCCTTCACTTCGTTCAGGATGACAGATAGAAAGATAAACAACAATTTACGCATATTTGCCCAAAATTGGCGAAAAGCGCGGCGAAAGTTTTATACATAACGGAAAATTTTAAAAAAAGACTTGATTTCTTTCATTATATATGTTAAACTACGCTTGTAAAAGGATAAAGGAGAAAAAAGAGTGGCTTGCCACTCTTTCTTTGTTGTTATGGCAAGTAGTAAGAATATTGCGCAGACCGTATTTGACTTTTTACTCCCGGTTGTAAATAATCTCGGTTATTATCTTTGGGACGTAGAGTATGTCAAAGAGGGAAGCGAATGGTATCTCCGCATCACGATTGACAGCGAAGAGGGCATCACCATTGATGACTGCGAGGTGGTTCACCGCGCAATCGACCCTGTAATTGATGAGCATGACCCTATTGAAAACTCGTATCACCTCGAGGTTTCTTCTCCCGGCATTGAGCGTGTGCTTCGCACAGAGGAGCATATTGAGGCTTTTGCAGGTGAAGAAGTGGAGGTTAAGCTTTTTGCGGCAATTGACGGCAAAAAGTCACTTCGCGGTATCCTCGGTGGCATTTGTGACGGCATTGTAACCATTACCGTTGGCGAGAATACTTATGAAATAGAACACAAAAAAATATCTCGAATGACTACGGTATTCGACTTTTAAGATAGTTTAAGAAAGGCTTTGGTAAAAAAATGAATTCTGAATTTTTTGATGCGCTTGACCTTATTGAGCAGGAAAAAGGTATTTCCAAGGAGTATATGCTTGAAAAGGTAGAGGCAGCTTTGGTAAGCGCGTATAAGCGTGACAGAAACGGCAATTCCAATGTGCGCGTTGCCATTGACCCTGTTAAAAAGACGGTTAGAATGTTCCAGCAGCTTGAAATTGTTGAAACCGTAGAGGACAGCGACCTCCAGATTACTCTTGAGGAAGCAAAGGAGCATAATAAACGCTACAAGCTCGGTGGCATCTGCGAAATCGAAATCAAGACAAAGAATCTCCGCCGTCTTGCTGCACTCACTGCAAAGCAGGTTATCGTTCAGGGTATCCGTGAGGCAGAGAGAGCAAACATTACAAAGGAATATGAATCCAAGAGAGAAGAAATCGTTACCGCAACCGTAATCAAGGTTGATGAGGTCAGCGGAAATGTTGTTGTAGATACGGGCACATCCAATGCAACTCTTATCAAGGCAGAGCAGATCCCAGGCGAAACCTTCTATGTGGGCGACCGCGTAAAGGTTTATATCACCGAGGTCAACCACGAGGCTAAGGGACACATCGTTACTCTTTCCCGCCGTCATGCAGGCCTTGTAAAGCGTATGTTTGAGCTTGAAATTCCCGAAATTGCCGATGGAACTGTACTTGTCAAGTCCATCGCTCGCGAAGCAGGCAGCCGTACCAAGATTGCAGTTGAGTCCAGAGATGAAAACGTAGATCCTATCGGCGCTTGTATCGGTAACCGCGGCGCGCGTATCGGTGCAATTATTGATGAAATCCGCGGCGAAAAGATTGACATTGTAAGATATAGCGACGATATGGCAGAGTTCATTCGTGAGGCTCTTTCTCCTGCAGAAGTGCAGTCGGTTGAAATCGACGGTGAGCGCAGCGCAAGAGTTACTGTTTACCCCGATCAGCTTTCGCTTGCAATCGGTAAGGAAGGACAGAATGCACGTCTTGCGGCACGCCTTACCGGCTTTAGAATTGACATTAAGGCATAACCGTGGAAAAGATAAAAAAGATTCCGGAGAGAAAGTGTGTCGGCTGCGGCGAGCATTTTGCAAAAGGCGACCTTTGGAGAGTTGTTAAGGCTCCCACAGGCGAGATAAGTCTTGATAAGACAGGACGCGCACAAGGACGCGGCGCGTACATCTGCAAAAACGTTGCTTGCCTGAAAAAAGCGGCAAAGGCACACAGACTTGAGGCAGCGTTCAAAGGCTTGGTACCTGAAGAGGTATATGCGGCACTTGAGAGCGCAATGACAGAGGTTTAATAATGATTGATACAAAAAAAGCACTTTCGATGATAGGGCTTTGCAAAAAAGCAGGGCGCCTTGTTTCGGGAGTGCCGATAGTCTGCGATGCTATGCGCGACGGTAAAGTTTACCTGACGGTTTATGCGGCAAAAGCCGCAGAAAACTCGGTAAAGCGCGTTACCGACAAAGCAAAAAGCTATGAAACCGAGGCGATTGGCATTGACGTTTTGCCCGAGGAGCTCGGTCATGCGATAGGCAAAACAGGCGCAGTGGCGGCAATTGGTATAAGCGATGCAGGATTTGCCGCAGCTATTAAGAAAATCATCAGCGAGTAAATCGCTATTACCGTATAGAATACACAGTTTCTTTTAAGAAAGGAATCATTGCACGCCCAGTGCAAGGAGGTAATTAACGAATGGCACAAAATCAGCAGTACCGTATAAGTCAGTTGGCAAAGGAACTTGGACTTAAGGGAAAGGAAATCACAGATATTCTTGCTGCAAACGGAATTGAGGGCAAGACCTCTTCCGCTGCGCTTGAGCCGGATGAATTCGGTCTTGTGATGGATGTTCTCAGTAAGAAGAATCAGATAAGCAACCTTGACCCTTACTTGGACGGTGAAGTTGTCATTGTTACAAAGAGTCAAAAGGCGGCAGAAGCTAAAGCAAAGGCTGATGCAGAGGCTGCAGAAAAAGCAAAGGCAGAGGCACAGGCTAAGGCTAAAGCTGAAGCTGAAGCAAAAGCGGCGGCAGAAAAGGCAGCTGCTGAGGCAAAGGCAGAAGCCGAGGCAAAAGCCAAGGCAGAAGCCGAGGCAAAAGCTAAGGCAGAGGCACAGGCAGCTGCTAAGGCAAAGGCAATGGATGCGGCAAAAGCCATTGAAGAAAAGGCTCGTGCCGCTGCACAGTCGCGCGCGCAGAGCCAGCAGGGCGAGCGCCGCGATAATAGAGATAACAGAGGCGAGCGTCCCCAGCGTCCGCAGGGTGACAGACCTGCTCGTCCGCAGGGCGACAGACCCGTGCAGCAGCGTCCGCAGGGTGACCGTCCGCAAGCTGACAGAGCTGCACAGCCTAAGAGTTTTGGCGACCGCTTTGACCGCAAGCCTTTTGACGGTGGAGCAAAGCCCGGCTTTGACAAAAAGCCTCCGCAAAAGCAGCAGCGCCCGATGGGCGGCGGCAAGGGCGGATTTGATAAGGATGAGGGCAACGAACGCCGCACCATTCAAAAGTTTACAGCGCCCATCAGCCAGATGCAGCGTACTGCATCCGAGGGACCTGCAAAGCCGCGCGGAAGTGTTCGTGTTGTAGACACCCGTTCCAGCGAGGTTGACCTTTCTAAATACGATGAAAAGCTTGATGTGCTTGCCGGTAACTACGGTTCTGATCAGTCTCAAAGCCGTCAGAAGCTCAAGAAGCAGGATACAAGAAACCAGTACGGTAAGGCGAAGGATAAAGAGCGCGAGCGTATGAAGAAGCTTGAACTTGAAAAGGCTCGCAAAAAGCAACTTGAGATTACCGTTCCTGATGAAATCACCGTTCAGGAACTTGCATCCCGCCTTAAGGTTACCGCTGCAGAGGTTATCAAGCGCCTTATGATGATGGGCGTTATGGCAACACTCAACCAGACGGTTGACTTTGATACTGCGTATCTCGTTGCTGACGAACTTGGCGCAAAGGTTACAAAAGAAGTTGTTGTTACTATTGAAGAGCGCCTCTTTGACGAAACTGAGGACAGCGATGAAACACTCGTTACACGTGATCCTGTTGTCTGCGTAATGGGACACGTTGACCACGGTAAAACATCACTTCTCGACGCTATCCGCCATACCAGCGTTACAAGCGGCGAGGCTGGCGGTATTACTCAGCACATCGGTGCTTATCGCGTATCTATAAACGGTAAAGATATTACATTCCTTGACACTCCCGGTCACGAAGCGTTCACCGCAATGCGTGCGAGAGGTGCCCAGGCTACCGATATCGCAATTCTTGTAGTTGCAGCGGATGACGGTATCATGCCGCAGACCGTTGAGGCTATCAACCATGCAAAAGCAGCAGGTATTGATATCATCGTTGCAATCAATAAGATGGATAAACCCACTGCAAACCCCGACAATGTTATGACCGGTCTTACCCAGTATGAGCTTGTACCTGAAGAATGGGGCGGCGATGTTATCTGCGTTCCCGTTTCTGCACATACTCGCATGGGTATTGAAGACCTTCTTGAAAACGTACTCCTTGTTGCAGAGGTTAAGGAACTCAAGGCTAATCCTGGACGCCGTGCAAAAGGTATCGTAATCGAGTCAAAGCTTGATAAGGGCCGTGGACCTGTTGCAACTGTGCTTGTACAAAACGGTACTCTCCACTCCGGTGACATCGTTATCGCAGGTACATCCGTAGGTCACGTTCGTGCAATGACAAACGATAAGGGCCAGGAAATCAAGGTTGCAGGACCTTCCGTTCCTGTTGAGATCATCGGTCTTGACTCTGTTCCTGTTGCAGGTGATGAGTTCAATGCTGTTGAGGATGAAAGAATGGCACGCACTCTTGCCGAGCAGCGTCTTGACAGAGCAAAGAATGAAAGATTCAAGGCAAATGCTACCGCATCCCTTGACGATCTCTTCTCAAGAATTTCTGACGGCGTTAAGGATCTCAATGTAATCGTTAAGGCAGACGTTGACGGCTCTGTAGAAGCGGTTAAGCAGTCACTTGTGAAGCTTTCCAATGAGGAAGTTAAAGTTAATGTTATTCACGGCGCAGTTGGTGGCATTACTGAAAATGATGTAATGCTTGCATCTGCATCCGATGCAATTATTGTAGGCTTTAATGTTCGCCCCGACCGCAGTGCGCTTGATGCTGCTGAACGTCAGAGTGTTGATGTTCGTACCTACCGCGTAATTTATGAGTGTATTGAGGAAATCGAAGCGGCGATGAAGGGTATGCTTGCGCCTAAGTTCAGAGAAAATCTGCTTGGTCATGCCGAGGTTCGTCAGACTATCCGTGTGCCCAATATCGGCACAATTGCAGGATGTTACATCCAGGACGGTAAGATTTCGAGAAACGCACAGATCCGCGTGGTTCGTGACGGCATCGTTATCTTTGAGGATAAGATTTCTTCTCTCCGCCGTTTCAAGGATGACGTGCGCGAGGTTGCTGCAGGTTATGAATGCGGTGTAGGACTTGAGCGCTTTAATGACATTAAGGAAGGCGACGTTCTCGAAGCATTCATTATGGAAGAGGTTGAGAGATAAAACTTCAATTAAACGAAAGGAAAGGAGAAACTTAAATAAAGTTTCTCCTTTTTTGTGATATGAGTTTTTTACCAGTTAACAGAAAAGAAATGGAGGCGCGCGGATGGGGCGAGGTAGATTTTGTCTATGTCAATGGCGATGCATATGTTGACCACCCCTCGTTTGGCGCTGCAATAATCACGCGTGTTCTTGAAAATGCAGGCTACCGAATTGGATTTTTGGCGCAGCCCGATTATAAAAGTTGCGATGCATTTAAAGAGTTTGGCAGACCGCGGCTTGGCTTTTTGGTAAGCGCGGGTAATATCGACTCAATGGTGGCGCATTACACTGCCGCAAAGAAAAAACGCTCGGACGACTATTACTCGCCCGGTGGCAAGGCTGGCAGGCGCCCCGACCGTGCGTGCATCGTTTATTCAAACCGAATTCGTGAGGCTTATGGTGATGTACCGATAATTTTAGGCGGACTTGAAGCATCTCTTCGCCGCTTTGCTCACTATGATTATTGGGATAACAAGGTGCGCCGTTCAATGCTTGTGGACAGCCGCGCAGATATTCTCACCTATGGAATGGGTGAAAATATAATTCTGCGTATTGCAGAGCTTTTGAACAAAGGTGTTCCGATTAAAAAAATACGCGATGTCAGGGGCACAGTGTTTCTTTGCAAAGAAGGGGACAAGCTGCACTTTGATGCGGTAGAAACCTTTGATTACGATGAACTCAAAAACGACAAAGCCATATATGCGAAGGCTTACGGAATACAGTACAAGAATCAGGATGCAGTTTACGGCAAGGCGGTAATTGAGCGCTACGGTGACAAACTTCTGGTGCAAAATCCACCCATGCCGCCGCTTGAGAGAGATGAGCTCGACAAGGTATACTCTCTTCCTTATATGCGCACATACCACCCGATGTATGAGAGCGAAGGCGGCGTTCCTGCCATTAAGGAAGTGCGCTTTTCTATAACCCACAACCGCGGATGCTTTGGCGGCTGTAATTTCTGCGCACTTGCATTTCATCAAGGCAGAACAGTTCGCTCCCGCAGCATTGAAAGCGTTGTACGCGAGGCAAAAATCATCACCGAAATGCCCGATTTCAAGGGCTATATTCACGATATTGGCGGTCCTACTGCAAATTTCCGTTACGGCGCTTGTAAAAAACAACTCACAGACGGAGTTTGCGCCGGCAGAAAGTGCCTTGCTCCAACCCCCTGTAAGAATCTTGAAGCCGACCATACGGAGTATATAGAGCTGCTCAAAGCAGTTGAGGCATTGCCAAAAATTAAAAAGGTGTTTATCCGTTCCGGAATACGCTTTGACTATCTGCTCGCCGATAAAAATGATGCATTTTTCAAAAAGCTTGTACGCGATCATGTTTCGGGACAACTCAAGGTTGCGCCGGAACACTGTGATACAAATGTACTGCGCGTAATGGGCAAGCCTTCGTTTGATGTGTACGAGCGTTTCCGTAAGAAGTATTTTGCGCTTTCCGCCGAATGCGGACTTGAGCAGTACCTTGTGCCGTATCTTATGTCAAGTCACCCCGGCTCCACACTTTCGAGCGCGGTAGAACTTGCACTTTGTTTAAAGCGTGCCGGTTATGCGCCGGAGCAGGTACAGGACTACTATCCCACACCGGGTACACCGTCAACCGTTATGTACTACACGGGAATAAATCCGCTTGACGGCAAAAAGGTTTATGTTGCCACGGACTATCACGAAAAACAACTCCAGCGCGCGCTGCTGCAGTACAACCGTCCGCAGAATTATGATTTGGTTGTTGAAGCACTCAAAAAGTGCGGCAGAGAGGACCTTATCGGTTACGGCGCGGATTGCTTGATCAAACCTCGCAAGAACACAACACCGCAAAAAAAGGTCTTTGACAAAAAGCCACAGGGCAAGGGTAAGTTTGATAATAAGAATAAACCAACACGCAAACCCATGAAAAAGCATAAAAAAAGCTGACTCATTTGAGTCAGCTTTTTATGTTATTTTCCGCCGCCAAGAACCATTTTGTCGTTTGCAAAACTTGAACCAAACTTTGCAAGCAGATCCGGAACGGTGAGGTTTTTCTTTTCCTCGCCGGATGCATCGTAAACGATTCTGCCGTC
Organism: Oscillospiraceae bacterium; assembly: GCA_015064965.1. Taxonomy (GTDB): domain Bacteria; phylum Bacillota; class Clostridia; order Oscillospirales; family CAG-272; genus UMGS902. Next base: position 234 of record SVRG01000032.1, on the reverse strand, counting down.
CATCATCATGATAAGACGGTTGCCGTAAGCAATAGCGTCATTCATGTTGTGGGTAATCATAAGAGTTGTAAGTTTGCTCTTTGAAACAATCTTGTCGGTCGCCTCAAGTACAAGTTTTGCAGTTTTAGGGTCAAGCGCTGCGGTGTGCTCGTCAAGGAGAAGCAATTTAGGCTCTTTGAGAGTTGCCATAAGCAATGTAAGAAACTGACGCTGACCGCCGGAAAGCAGACCGAC
>SVRG01000132.1 GCA_015064965.1 Oscillospiraceae bacterium | reverse complement strand
TGCCGTCACCGCCAAGCGCTACTATAAGATCACAATTCTTATAGAGTTCTTTTCCGCTGGAATACTGAGCTCCGCTTGAATACGCTTTACCTCTATGATTTTCGTCCATCCAGACTTCGGCACCGTTTGACAAAAAACGGAATACGGTTTGCAAAGTATAAAGTTCATCTTTTTCGGTTCTGATAACCGGAGAAACCACTACTCGTTTCATAAGTACCTCAATTAATAAGCAAATCTATGTTCAAATCCTTTTTGGGGAGAATACCTCCGCGCGAAAAACACGCAAGATACTCCGTATTACCATCGCCGCCCTTTATCGGAGAAGCAATAATTCCAAACAGATCAAACCCATTTTCTTTTGCACAATCAACCACTTTGTGTACCGCCATTGCACGTGAGGCTACGTTCTTAACAATGCCGCCTTTCCCAATAGCCTCTCTTCCCGCTTCAAACTGCGGTTTTATAAGGCTGACAAAAACCGCTTTTTCAGCCAACACCTGCGTAAGTGATGGAATTATGAGAGTTTGCGAAATAAAGGAAACGTCCATTACGGCAAATTCAATATTATCGGAAAAGTCGGCTCTTTGAAGATTTCTCGCATTGTATTTTTCCATTGAAACAACTCTACCGTCATTTTTTAATTTTTCGGCAAGCTGGTTGCTTCCGGAATCCACAGCATAAACCTTTGCAGCACCTTGCTCAAGTAAATACTCTGTAAATCCGCCGGTGGATGCACCGATATCAATTGCGATTTTTCCTTGCGCAAAAAGGTTGAACTCCTCAAATGCAGCTTTTATTTTAAGCGCGCCGCGGCTGACATAGCCGATCGGGTCACCGCTTACTTCCACTTTATCAGCATCGGTAACATCAAAAGAAGGTTTAGACGCAAGTTTTCCGTTGACGCTAACACAATTACCCACTATCAGCACTTTTGCCCTCTGACGGCTATCGGCATATCCGTTAGAGGTTAAATATAAATCAAGTCGCATCAGTTTTTACGTTTTAAAAGCATCTCAGCAAAGCCGATAAGCAATTCCGAATTATCATATTTGCAAATAGCAGCACATGCTTCCCCGGTAACCTTTTTAGCGTATTCAAGCGCTTCTTCTGCGCTCATGAATGTAAGGAAAGTTGTCTTTTCATTTTTTGCATCACTGCCAACAGGCTTGCCAAGTTCCTCGGTGCTACCGAACTTATCAAGTATATCGTCAATGATCTGGAATGCAAGACCGACGCCTGCACCATATGTATCTGCCGCTTTGATTGCATCCGAATCGGCGTTTGCCGCAATAGCTCCAAGCTTTGCTGCAGCTCTGATAAGACATCCTGTTTTATGAGCGTGAAGTGAAAGAAGTTCGTCAAAAGCGAGTTTCTTTCCTTCACCTTCAAGGTCAATCATCTGTCCCGCACACATGCCGTCAGCTCCGGAACTCAAAGCAAGCTCGCGTGCTGCGGCAAGTTTATTCTCTGCGCTAACATGTTCGTTGGACAAAGCACATTCAAATGCAGAAAACACCATTGCATCTCCTGCAAGCAGCGCGGTGGCTTCGCCGAAAACTTTATGATTTGTAGGCTTGCCGCGGCGAAGGTCGTCATTATCCATGCAAGGCAAGTCGTCATGAATAAGAGAAAATGTGTGTATCATTTCTATTGCCATTGCATAAGGAAGTACCGCATCTTCGCTTCCTCCGAACATTCGGCAAAATTCAAGCGCCAAAAACGGACGAATTCTCTTTCCGCCGCACATAAGGCTATATTCCATAGCCTTATACAAAGTTGTATCGCTCTTTTTATCAAGAAAAACTTTAAGTGCATTTTCTACAAGTACTGCATTTTCATTTATTACAGTTTTAATATCGCGCATCACTTTGCGCCTCCTGCAAAATCAGTTTCGGCAAGGTTGCCATCTTCGCCCTTCGCAAGCAGTTTAACCTTTTGTTCTGCACCTTCAAGTTTTGAATTGCAAAGTTTAACAAGTGCAATTCCCTCTTCAAAAAGCCCAAGCGAATCATCGAGTCCTGCTGCACCTCCGTCAAGTGCACGGACTATCTCCTCAAGCCGAGCCATTGCTTCTTCAAATGTTTTTTCTTTATTTTCAGCCATGTTTATTCTCCTTATTCTACCGTTGCATTTACTGTTCCGTCGGTCAACCGCAATGAAATGCTATCCCCTGCATTGACATCTTTAACAGATTTTACAACTCTACCGTCTGCTTTTGCAGCAACCGAATAACCGCGCGAAAGTATACCAAGCGGACTAAGTGCCTCAAGTGCCGCTGTGCGCTGAGCAAGCAAACTTCTATCTGCAGAAAGTTTTGCGCTCACTGCGGTTTCAAGATGCTGTCCAAGCATCAAAAGCCGCATTTTACGTTCCTCAAACATACGTTCCGGATATGCAAAGACGCCTTGTGTTTTATAAAAATCAAGAATCTGCTTGCCGCTTTCAATTCTGCGCGTAAGCAAAAGCGACATTCTGCCGATTATATTATCAATCTTATGCATAAGCTCATGCGTTTCAGGGACGGCAAGCTCTGCCGCCGCTGACGGAGTGGGAGCACGTCTGTCAGCGACGAAATCACAAATGGTAAAGTCTGTTTCGTGCCCCACCGCCGAAATCGTCGGTATTTTTGACTCTGCCACGGTTCTTGCCAATGTTTCGTCATTAAACGCCCACAAATCCTCGATTGAGCCGCCGCCTCGTCCGATTATAATCACATCTACATTCATTTGTGAATTAAAATACTTCATACCATCTATAAGCGAAGGTGCAGCAACCGCGCCCTGTACAAGCGCAGGATAAAGAATCACCTTTGCATAAGGAAAACGTCTACCCAGGATATTTATAATATCGCGTATCGCGGCTCCTGTAGGAGAAGTAATAACTCCAATGCGCGTAGGTATTTTAGGTAACGGCTTTTTTCGAGTCTCATCAAAAAGCCCTTCAGCTGACAGCTTCTTTTTGAGTTGCTCAAAAGCAAAGTAAAGCGCGCCAATACCGTCCGGCTCCATAGACTCGCAATAAAGCTGATACTGACCGTCACGCACAAAAGCAGAAACTCTGCCACGCGCAACGATTTTCATTCCGTTTTCCGGAACAAAATTGATTTTAGATGCGGCGCTTTTAAACATCACCGCTTTGATAAGCGAGCCCTCATCCTTTATTGTAAAGTAAAAGTGCCCTGTTTTATAGTGATTTGTAAAGTTAGATATCTCGCCCTTAACAGCAACATGAGCCAGAAATCCGTCACCGTCTATTTTTGCTTTTATATATTCATTAAGTTCGGTAACGGATATCGTACCGTTGCCGCTATCAGGTGTTGTGAAAATATCATCAAAGACACCCATCTGTATCTTCTATCTGATTTGCAAATATTTACGTCTTGTGAGTTCGGCTATACCCACTGCATTGTCCGATGACAGCTCCGGAGTTGCAAAATACACATTGCCAAGCGCTTCTAAATCTTTTCTTATACGCTTATT
>SVRG01000031.1 GCA_015064965.1 Oscillospiraceae bacterium | reverse complement strand
TTTAATTCTGTCAGTTATATTAGTATAACTGACAGAATTAAAGGAAAAGCATGAAATACATTAAAAAACTTGTGTACGCGGCGCTTTGCCTTGCGCTTGCATTATATTTACCTTTTTTGACAGGGCAGATTCCGGAAATCGGCAGTGCCCTCAGCCCCATGCATATCCCCATATTACTATGCGGATTTATTTGCGGCTGGCAGTATGGAATAATTGCCGGCTTTATAGCTCCGCTGTTGCGCCATATGCTTTTTTCAATGCCGCCAATGCCGATGGCGTTGATTTTTGCTTTTGAATTTGCGGCATACGGCTGTGCTGCAGGGATACTTTACGGTGCTTTACCGAAGAAAATCGCATACACATATGTTTCGCTTGTCGGAGCCATGCTTTGCGGCAGAGTGGTATGGGGAATTGGAAGATTTGTCCTTGCAGGAATAAATCAAACGGAATTTCCATTTAGCGCATTTCTCGCCGGAGCGTTTATTGATGCCTTTCCCGGTATTGTTTTACATATAGTTTTAATACCGCCGATAGTTATATCCTTGAAAAAGGCAAAATTAATATAAAAAGTACAGCTTTGGCTGTACTTTTTATATTACGGCTTAAAAACAAGAACTTATGATTAAAAAAGCTAATAACAACCCAAAATACGATTATATGCATTCTTGTAAAAAGGGAGAAAACAATGCGTAAAACAAAAATCGTATGTACCATCGGTCCTGCGAGCAGCTCAAAGGATGATATTATAGGGCTTTGCAAGGCCGGAATGAACGTTGCAAGGCTTAACTTCTCGCACAATACTCATGCGGATCATAAAACCAGAATTGACACCATAAAAGAGGTGAGGGAAGAGCTCGGAATGCCGATTGCCATTATGCTTGATACCAAAGGTCCGGAGTACCGTATCGGTATTTTTGAGGACGGCAAAATTACGTTAAACGAAGGCGATATTTTTACTTTTACCTCCGAAAGTATCGTCGGGTGCAGAAAGCGCGTTTCCGTAAGCTATGCAAACTTGCCCAAAGAACTTTCCGTGGGAGATACAATTCTTTTGAATAATGGATTGCTTTCTTTCAAAGTCGAGAGAATTGAAGGAACCGAAATTGAATGTAGAGTGATTCATGGCGGTGAACTTTCTGACAGAAAGAGCATGAGTTTTCCAGGTAAGGTGATGAAGCAGGTATATCTTTCAGAGCAGGACAAGGAAGATATTAAGTTCGGTGTGCAAAGCGGTATAGACTTTATCGCTTGTTCGTTTGTTTCATGCAGACAGGATATTGTTGATGTGCGTTCATACCTGAAAGAAATCGGCGCTGATGATGTTGAACTTATTGCAAAAATCGAAAATCAACATGGTTTTGATAATATTGATGAAATATGTGCAGAGTGTTCAGGTATTATGGTGGCAAGAGGTGATATGGGGGTGGAGGTGCCATTTGAACTGCTTCCGGCTATTCAAAAAAAGCTTATCACCAAGTGCCGCATGCTTGGAAAATGTGTTATTACAGCTACAGAAATGCTTGAATCCATGATTCAAAATCCGCGCCCGACAAGAGCAGAGATTTCCGATGTTGCAAATGCTGTTTATGACGGCACCAGTGCAATTATGCTATCTGGTGAGACTGCAGCCGGCAAATACCCTATTCAAGCGGTTGAAACTATGGCAAAAATTGCAAAAACTACCGAAAATGATATTCATTACGCAAAGCGTTTTTACAATGCTGAATTTAAAATCAAAAACACAGTTGATGCCATATCACACGCAACCTGCGGTATGGCGATTGACATTGAGGCTGCAGCGATCGTCGCATGTTCTCTTTCGGGGAAAACTGCGCGAATGGTGTCACGTTTTCGCTCGCCTGTGCCGATTGTGGGGCTTACCACTGATGAAAAAACGTGGCGCCGCCTTGCTCTTTCGTGGGGAGTTGTGCCCGCTATGTGCGAAAAGTTTACTTCCACAGACGTGCTTTTTTATACAGCAAAGAAAATCGCAGAGAATACATTTGCACTAAAAAAAGACGAAAAAATCGTTATCACCGGCGGCATGACCAACGGTGAATCGGGAAATACAAATCTTATAAAGATAGAGAGCATATAAGAATGTGTTTAAAAAGCGCATTCTGTTTTGTTACAATTCGTATACTGCAGTTCTTTCATGCACATTTGGTGAAAATACAAAGAAAAATATACAAAATATCATACTTTCAGTATTTGTTTTTTGTATGAGTTGAAATATAATATTGATATAAAGGATAGTTTAAGGTATAAAAGTATTAGCAAGATTAAAATACTGCTTTCCTGCAAAGGTGAGTTGCAAAAATATGTTGATGCTGTAAACGGTGTTGGCGCTGAGGTGAAAGCAGAATACATGCCTATGTCCGATATTGGATATGACGGACTAATCCTTTGCGGCGGCAGTGATATTGACCCCAAATTATATAATGAAGAGGTCAACGGCTCTGTAGGAATTAATACGGAGAGGGAAGGTGCTTTGACCGAAGAAGAGAAGACACAGTGGATGGCTCAAAACTCTTTGACCGTTTTATAAAAATGTGTAAATCAACGCATTGACGTAATGCGTATATATAAAACCAGGAGGAAAAACATGAAAAAATTATTGATTATGCTTATGATTTCGGCGTTGTTGCTTATATCTGCAGCAGCTGCTGAAAATACGGTATATGTTTCCGATGGCGGAAGCGGTGACGGATCCTCGGTAAGTTCTCCCATGGGTTCTCTCTCTGATGCATATGCTAAACTTACAGGCGGCGGAGAGATTGTAATTGTCGGCAATTACTCTGTATCTGCAACGACTTTACCCGAGGTTGACGGTGATGTTACTATAAGCGGCGGTTCGCTTACATTGCTTGGCGATGTTGCTTTTGCAAAGAACACAAATTCAAATGTAATCACTCTCGATTTGCCCGTAACATCGAACGGTGCAACCATCTTTGGCGGTTTCAACTCGATAGTATTCGGCGAAAACTTTGAGGTGACTGGAAAACTCGACTTCTACGGCGGTGTTGATGCTCTCCCGGGCACACAGGGACAGCACGACGCAAACTATGCACTAAATACTACTATGGTAACCGAACTTCCTTACACGGTTACCGTTAAAAACGGTACATTTAATGTATTTGCAGGCGGTAACAAGCGTGAGTACAATAACACTACTGACAATGCGTATAAGGGACATACTGACCTTGTAGGTTCTATTGCCGCACCTCTTACCATGATAATAGACGGCGGTACATTTAACGGTACATTCAGCCTTTCCGGCAATTCCATCCTCGCTGATAACGCAACACTCACAGTAAACGGCGGTACATTTAACGGCCCCGTATATGCTCAGGCAAACATCGGCCCTGCAAGAGCATATGCAGGCTACTGCTCAAGATTTGTAATGAGCGACAAGAAGTATTTTGCAATTGACGGCGACATTGCAATTACACTTAACGGTGGTACATTTAATGGCGGTATTATTAGTGCTTATGAACTTGATGTTATCTACACCCAGTGTGTGAGAGGCAACTTTGACCTTACAATAGGAAACGGTGCAACTGTTAAAAGCGGCACAGTACTTGATGCAACCCAGGTAAAGGCATACGATGGCGAAAGCAAAATTGCAACACTTATTTGCCCCGATGCAAGCGAATTTGACATAGTTCGTTTTGACAAGGTAAATGGCAAAACTGTAAAGTACGACGAGCCTCTCCGCATTTCCTTTATCGGCGACTCCATTACCGAGGGTACAGGTTCTACCGACCAGCTTACAAAGTCTTACTCTGCACAGTTTTCAAAACTTTGCGAAGGAGCAGGCAAAGAAGTTATCATCGGCAACTATGGCGTTGGCGGTTCAACTATTCTTTCTTACGGTAACGGCTACTATAACAAAACTCTTGCATACTCTATTGCGTATAATGAGGCAGACGCTGATTATGTACTTATCGCTCTCGGTACAAACGATGCATCTGCAGCCGGTGGAACTGTCGGTCAGACGATGAACTTCACTGAGAAGTATGAGGCATTTGTTAAGTCATTTGGCGACCTTGCCGATACAGAAAAGGTATTTACAACAAGCGCTATTTACCGTCTTACCTCAAGTAAAGCTTCTGACGTGCGTGCGGTAAGTGTTATTCGTCCCACTCAGAAGTATGTTACAGAAAAACTTGCAAAAGATGATGCGGACAAATACATTTTCGTTGATCTTTATGCACTCCTTTACGATGCAGCGGTTACAGACACACTTTTTGCCGGTGATAAACTTCACCCGGATGATGCCGGTTATGTAATATACGGTAAAGCTATCTACGATGCGATTTTCAACGGCAAACGCACTGTTGAAAACTTTGGCATGAGCGATGTATACCTCAGCGCAAGCGGTAAACTCGCAGGCGCAGGAACACTTGCTGACCCCATGTCTTCGCTTACCACCGCACTTGGCAGACTCGCACCGAACGGTACACTTCATATCATCGGCGAGTTTACATATCCCGAAAAGATAGTTACTCCGAGATTTATGGAAAAACTCACTATTGTAGGTGAGGGCGACGGTGCAAAGCTTTACATCAACGGCAATACAGTAAGCTTTCTCTCCGACACAAAGCTTGACAACTTCATGCTTGATACTACCTACACAAGTGCAAACTATCTCGCATTCAACTGGAACAATGTTGAGATTACAGAAACCTTTGACTGTAACGGAGTTTACCGTTTCCTCGCAGGTCAGGTGCTTTACTATAACGACATTGCAAAAGCCGCATATGACAGCCCCGAAACTGCAAGTTCTGACAAGGATATCACAGTTACTGTAAACGGAGGTACATATTATATCTTTGTTGGCGGTAACTGGCGTATGAGTGCAGACTGCGCATTCGGTACATACTCCGGCAACATGACACTCAACATCGGTAAGGGTGCTACTATCAAGGCAAACGGCTACAACGGTATCGGCGGTCAGAACTACCTTAAGGGTACTGTAACTGCAAATATCAATTCTTGGCCTTCCGGTCAGCTTTGCCGTGATTATCCGAGAATCGGTGCACAGAATACTGTCAATGTCTTTAATGAAAGCAATAATACAGGTACAACTGTGATGAACTTTGGCGAAGGCGTAAGCGCAACCAAGATCATCACCGGCGACTTTGACGGTGACGATAAGGTTACATTTTCAGATGTGATGCTTATGCTGAAGCTTTCGATTGAGCATAAAGATGGCACCGAGATTCATGATTTCTACAGTTATAAAAAAATCTCACTTGTAAATGTTCTTAGAGCAATGAAAAAACTTATATAATGACTAATAACAAAAGCCTCTCACTGAGAGGCTTTTGTTATGCTGAAATTGTTTTGCTTTCCGGTGTAAATTATACTTTTATTTGTCGTCGTTTGCGATATTCGCTCGGCGACATTTTTACTTCTTTTTTAAATGCACTGCTGAAATAGTACAGGCTTGAAAAGCCAACATCCTTGGCTATAGACGTGAGTGAGTCATTTGAAAATTGCAAAAGATTTTTTGCTATTCTTATGCGGCGCTTATGTATGTATTCAGACACGGATATATTATGTATTTCCTTGAACAAGTGGCGAAAATAGGAATCACTCATTGAAAATGCAGCGGCTATTTGTTTAACGCCGAGTTTTTCGTCAGCAATATGGGCATCTATATATTCGGCGGCATCTTCCATTTTCTGCTTTTTTACGGGTGAAAAATAGGAAGAATGACCCGCATTCAAAAACTCATGGTACACAGAATACAGTGCGGCAGTACATTCTATTTCTCTTGCATGGTGCATCATGTGCCATGCAGTTGCGGCAGTGCGGAAAAGATACTCTATATTTCTTCCGCCGTATGGTTTTACAAGGTCGCTTTTTAGCTTTGTATCTTCGGGTACGTCCAGCAAAAAATCCATTTGCAAAAGCCCACAGCGCTCCTGCGAAACAGATAGTGTAAAGGTGGAGCCTTTTGCGATATACAGAAGCTCCCCCTTTTTTATTTCAAGCTTATAGTCGCCGAAATCCTCGACAAGTGCACCCTCGACCACATAGAGAAAGGCATCACTTGGTCTGCCGTCCGGATATCTCGGATAGACGCCTTTTTTAATATAATAGCCGGCGGCACCGAGAACTTTTTTTACCATTGGATGACATTCAAATAAGGATTGCAATACATCACTTCCTCTCAAGCTTGAGTTTACCTTAAATCATAAACAAAATCAAGTATTTGCATAAAAATAAAGCCTTATTTCACAAATACCGTCTAATATTGAATTTACATCACATCACTTTTAAGTTATCCTTGAGTTGTAAACCATTACAAAGGAGAACTATCATGAAAAAGATTACTTTCACTGCGTTATTCCTTTTTTTAACTATTCTCTTGTGCGTCGGCATTGCGGCTGAAGAGACCGTATATGTCGGCGGTACCGACAGTGCATACAGCACACTTTCGGATGCAGCAAAGGCATTGCCAAACGGCGGTAACATCGTCATCGTGGGCGACACGGCGATTTCCGCGGCGACAGTATTGCCGGACACGGCAGGAGTACTGCACGTTTCCGCAGAGAATGGCGCTGTGCTTTCTCTCGGTGCGCGTCTTACTCTCGGCGGTGAGACGGTATTTGACGATATCACAATCCACAATGCTGCAACTTCAAGTATGTTCATCGTTGCGGCAAATCACCCCGTGACCTTTGAGGAAGGTGTCACTTGTACATCTGCATCGGGCGGTATAGTTTATCCGTCCGTAGTCGGCGGTGCATACTCTGCAGCATCAAGCGGCGGCAGCCATATCACCGTGAAAGGCGGAACATGGCGAAATGTTTACGGCGGCAACTATACCGGAGCCTTTACGGGTAATTCGGTAGTGGATTTTACCGGCGGAACTGTTCTTTTGACCTTGTGCGGCGGTAGCTATTCGGGTAACTTTACCGGTAACGCAACAATCAATATGGGCGGTAGTGCTGTTATGGAGTACAATACAGTCAGCTCATCAGCGGTAGGTCTTATCGGTGCCGAAGTCGGTGTCGCTAACGGCGCTGCACGCACATTTACTGGCAATGTCGATATCAACATCGGCGGCAATGCCGTTGTTTATGCAAATATTATTGGCGGCACACGCAACTCCAATGTTACTGTAAAAGGCGACATCACGGTAGATATTTACGGCAATGCAAATGTTCGCCGTCATATCTACGGCGGCAGCTACTCGGGCAATATTACTACGGGCAGTGGCGGCATTGTCGTAACTATCAGCGACAGCGTCAAATTCACACAGCCCTCGGGTGCATCCACTGCCGTGTGTGCAGGATGCCAGAGCGGTACCGTTACAGGTAATGTCAAGGTTGTTGTGGACGCAAACACAACCGTTACCGGCAATGTATACGGCGGCGGTTATACCGGCGTTGTTACAGGTAACTCTCATGCAGAACTCCGCAGAGGTACCGTAAATGTCAACTTCACCGCACAGTCACGTACGGGAAGTGTCAGCGGTACGGTTACAAATATTATCAACAGCGGTAAAGTCGGCGGCGAGGTAAGAGGCGATGTCACAGTCGACCTTGCTGGAAACGCAAGTGCAACTATAGGCTCTTGCACCGGTACAGTCAGTACGAAAGTTCCTGACGGTTATGAGCTTGTTACGACCGAAAGCGGCGGCGCTATTACATATCTTGCAAAAGAGATCGTACCCGATGCGCCCACGGTCGTTTATGTAGACGGCAGCGGTAAAACTTCAGGCGCATACACATCTCTTGAAACTGCTGTAGCGGCACTCACAAACGGCGGTACGGTGGTTGTTGCAGGTGATGTGGATATCCGCGTTGCAACTACTCTTCCTAAAACTCCTGCGATTTTAGTTACAAGCGTGTATGACGGTGAGGACTATACCGATACCGCTGAAATAAACTTTTATGCAAATCTCACCCTCGGCGGTGAAACCGTGTTCAAGGATGTTGTGCTGGAACGTGAAAAGCTTACAAGCGGTAACATCTTTATAGTTGCAAACGGTCATTCTATCACAATGGATGAGGGGGTTATCTGTCTTAACTACACTGCACAGCAGTGGCTTTCCATTGTCGGCGGAACTTCTGCTGCTGCCTATACCGGTGATACACATATCACGGTAAAGAGCGGTTATTTCCGCAATATCTACGGCGGCAACTACAATGCGGCCTTTACAGGCAATACATACGTTACGCTTACCGGCGGTTGTGTTGACTATTCGATTATCGGCGGTAACTACTGGGGCAATTTTGAGGGTGACACGCATATCACCTTTGGCGGCGAGGCGGCACTTATTTACGGCGCTGCCGCTCCCGCAGGTCTTGTGGGCGGTTCTCTCGGTGTTACAGACGGTTCCGCACGTACGCACAAGGGCAATGTGTATATCACTCTTGAAGATAATTGCGCATTCGGCTCGAATATCTACGGCGCATCCTACTGCAATAACATTACCCATACCGGCGATGTTGAAATTACAATTTCCGATAATGCATACGGCTATTATTCGCTCTATGCAGGCACACGTGCCGCAACGCTTAACGGTAACACCAAGGTAACCGTAAACGGCGGCGATATGCAGGGCTCACTTTTTGGCGGCTGCTACAGTGGCACGATGAACGGCGATTCCGAGATCATCATAAACGGCGGCAAGCTTTGCTATTATTCCACAGGAAATCCTGCATCCACCTCGGGAGATGTCGGAACAAAGAACGTCTATGGCGGCGGCGAGGCAGGTTCTGTACTGAACGGCAACACCACTGTTATAATGAACGGCGGCAGTGTTTACGGCTCGCTCTATGGCGGCGGCATTGATGCGACCGCTACCGTCAGCGGCACAAAGACCGTAAAACTGACAGGCGGCAGAGTATTCGGTAAACTTTCGGATGCTACCGTTACCGTTGACCTTTCGGCTGGCGGCAGTGCCGAGATCATGCAGGGCACGGCGATTGATACGCTTATTGGCGGCGGCACGCTTACCGTCGGTGGCGGTACCGAACTTACCGTGGGCAAAATGAACGGTGAAACCGAATTCGTAATAAACGGTGTACCGCTTCCGAAGAATTATATCACGGTTGCCGAGGCAGAAGAAGGCGCGGCGATAAACTACACTGCGCAGAAGACAGAAACGCTGGTCAATACTGACGGTGTGTATGCGATTGATTTTGAAGGTGCATGCGAAACCGTCAAGGTTACCGTAAACTTTAACGAAGATTGCGGCATAACCATGCGTGCCGGTGCGCCTTTGAGCGGTAATAATACCATAAAAGCAGATGAATCGACGGCTACCTCTGCAATCTATACGCTAACTCCCGGTCTTTACAACGTAAAGGTATACTATTCATCTTCAAATTATCATCAGAAGTATCTTTACGTTTACGGCGACCGAGCACAGCAGACGATGGATATGTGCTTTGATGCGGCAAAGGGAGAGGGCTTTGAACGCACTAACGCAACCAAGCACAATGATGAAATCTACGATGCCTACTACGATTCGAGCGACATTGAGGGCTACTTTACCCCCGACACTCCGTATTTCACCAAGCGTCCTGGCTCCACAGTGTTTACTACAGCCGATGAGGCAAACGAATTTGTAAGACAAAAGGATGCAGCGTGCGACTATATGTACTCGTTTGTGATGGATGTAACAGAGCCGTACGGATTTGAACTTCCTGTAGTCGTCTTTACAAAGGATGATATTCCCACAGGTGCAACGCTTGAAGAGATTGCCGAGATCGTCGGCAAACAGAGCGGCAGAGATATCATTCAGATAAGCTGCGGCATCCATGGCAATGAGCCGTCCGGTCTTGACGGCGGACTTGCATTTATCTCCGAGATGTGCGGCGAGTATGGCGAAAGCGTATTTGACGGCACAAACATCGGTGCAGTAATCGTGTTCCCGATGATGAGTCCCGACACATCATATATGCATGTGCGTGACACAAATGAGGATGTTATCAATACAAATCCCAACCGTGACTATTTCTCGCTGGACCTTGAGGGTAATGCCGCATATGCATATGCAGCACAGCTTTTCAAACCCACGATGACTGTTGACCTGCATGAGAGTAACGGTTATCCTAACTATTCGGACAGCGAGATACTCTCCGACATCAACGACCTCGGCATGAACTATCTTGCGCCTATCCACGGTGACCTCATTGACTCAAAAGCGGCTCTTTACGGCGATCGCAGTATTGCATATGAGGCATACGGCGAAACCTTGAACCGTGCGGCAATGGATACTCTGATAGCGCAAGGGATCCGTCCGTATTATTATTACAAGATGCGCACGCCGGGCAGTGCACAGAATTACGGTGCAAACTTCGGTACATTTGCTTTCATAATTGAGGTTGCGGCTTTTGAGCAGGCAAATCAGAATTATGACCGCCATGTATTCTTATACGTTGCAGGACTCAAGTCGCTTATCGGCACCTGCATCGGTGAGGACGGTAAGATGGCGGCAGAGGTAGAAGCGGCTCGTGCAAAGTCGGCACTTTCTGCGCAGATTTACGATGACCGTCAGCCAATAGTCCTCGGCCATGCACGTTCACGCTCATCCCTTTATAAGTTTGTGTGGGATAATCCTTTAATCGCCGCTGACGGAACAGTCCGTGTGAGCGACAATACATCAAGTTGGGATGCGTATGAAATTGCTTTCCGCTACCGCACGCAGCCTACCGCATATGTAATTGACGCAGATGCGGAAAAGCTTGATAAGGTTTTAAGCATTCTCGATAAGCATGGAATAAACTACTATTCGCTCGACGGCGGAGTAACATTGACACTTCAGCAATACGGCGGCACTGTGGGTACGGCAACGCTTTCTGAAAAGAGCGAGGTTGCATTTGAAAACGGAGCATATATCATTCCCGTTGACGGATATATGGCAGATGCAATTTCGATTCTGTTTGAGCCCGATAACCCCGATATGACTGAAGGATATTGCACCTTTGTGCAGATGGGACTGCTTGAAGTTGCGGATATCTACCGCTCTACCGAAAGCTTTATCGCTGCAAAACTCGGACTTGACGGCACGTATAAAGCGCTTGAAATCCCCGAGGGCAAGGCAGTTATTTCGGCAGAAGTTGACGGTGTACAGTATGACAGTGTGAACACAGAGGGAGAAACCGCTTTTGTAGTTGCTTCTGACAAGGAATACTACACAGCTACTCTTTTCTTTACTGATGGTACTTCGCAAACCTATAATGTTGGAGCTCTCCGTGGAGACCTCAACGGAGATTATACCATCAGCATCGCGGATGTAATCATGCTCCTTTGTGACTTCGTAAATGAAAGGGCAGAACCCATCGGTGATATGAACAAAGACGGAAAAGTAACTCTTCTGGATGTTATTCAACTTTTAAAGGCTGTAGCAGAATAAGGAACAATGGAAAAGATTTATGAAATACTGTTTTCGGCAGTAGACAATTATAAAAAAGAAATTCTCGCGGCTGAGCGCCACATCTGGGGAACTCCCGAAACGGGATACCGCGAGTGGAAAACGCATAGCTTTATGAAAGCTGAGTTTGAAAAACTCGGATACATAGTAAAAGAAGCCGGAAATATTCCCGGCTTCTATGCCGAAGCCGATACCGGCAGAGATGGACCGTGCGTTGCCCTCTTCGGCGAGCTTGATGCTCTCATTATCCCCGACCATCCCGAGTGCGATAAGGAAACCGGCGCCGTGCATGCCTGCGGACACCATTGTCAGTGCGCCGCAATGCTCGGTGTTGCGGCGGCACTAAAGGCACCTCATGCACTTGACTCGCTTTGTGGCAAGATCCGCATGTATATAGTGCCTGCCGAGGAGCTTATCGAAATCGAATACCGCAAAAGCCTTGCCGACAAAGGAATTATCAAGTACTACGGCGGCAAGCAGGAGTTTATCCGGCGAGGACTGCTCGACGGTGTGGATATGGCTCTGCAGATCCATTCAGGTGGCAGAAATCTTACAACCAAGGCAGGCGGCAACGGTTGTGTTGCAAAGCACTACAAGTTTATCGGAAAAGCGAGCCATGCCGCAGGGCCTGCAGACGGCATCAATGCTTTGTATGCGGCAACAAATGCACTCGGAGTTTCCAATGCGCTGCGTGAGCAATTCAGCGGTAACGGCAGATTCCGTTTTCATCCGATAATAACAAACGGCGGCGAGGCGGTAAATGTCATTCCTGCAGAGGTGACTGTAGAAAGCTTTATCCGTGACGGCAAAATGGAGTCTATATATGCCGCAAACAAAAAATTCAACCGTGCATTCGCAGGTTGTGCTGCGGCAATGGGATGCCGCCTTGTCATAGAGGATAAACATGGCTATGCGCCGCGTAAGGATGATGAAAATTTGAATTTTGCACTCGGTGAGATAGGTAAAATGGTACTTCCCATAGAAAATGTGCATCTTACACACGGATGGGATACCGGTTGTACCGATATGGGCGACATTTCGCTCATTATGCCGCAGGCTACCGCATATCACGGATGCAGCACAAAGCCGGGGCATTCTAAAGAGTACATTACCGAATTTCCCGAGGACTGTCTCTCAAGTGCAAAAATACAAGCCGGCTTTTGTGCATATCTGTTGCAAAACGATGCCTCCTTTGCGAAAAAGGTTATTGCCGAGGCGGTGGTTCCTTGCAAATCCAAAGAAGAGTATTTTGCAATGGCTGATGCACTTTCTTTCACAGGTGAAACCGTTTTCTATGGCGAGAACGAAATAAGGATAAAAATATAAGGGCTGCTTAGCAGCCCTTTCTTTTTGCAGAGATTCGCAAATTATAAATTTGCTTGTTTCATATTTATTTTTTTGCTTTGTATTTATTCGGGGAACAACCGGTATATTTTTTAAAAACCTTTGCAAAGTAATTTTGGTCGGGAATTCCTACCGAAACTGCAACCTCTGATATTTTCGTTCTGCCGCTTTGAAGCAACATTTTAGCTTTGTTTACACGTTTTTTATTAATATATTCAACGAGCGGGCAAGGAAAGTATTTACTGAAAACCTTGCGTAGAGTGCTTTCGGAAATGAAGAATCTATTGCATAGTGTCTTGCTATCGATGCGTGAAGAAAGATTATCATCTATAAACTGCTCAATTTGGCTTGATAATTCGGTTGAAACGTGTCGGATAATTCTGCTTGATTGCATAAAAGCTACACAACGTGAAATCAGCATTGCGGTTGCTTTGGCAACATCAAGTTCAAAAGGCTTCAGTTTTTTATATTCGTTTTTGATTGTTTCGTTGTCAATATGTAGGACTTCTACATTTTTCAATATTTTGATAATATCGTTTTCCGAGTTTCCTTGTGGAACAAGCTGGCCGAACATTATTCCGCCGATAAGTTCATTGTCGTTCATAAGCGGAAGTGCACAGTCGACAAGCCCTGCGTGGCAAATATGCCAATGCATCGAGCGGGTTTCGATGCATTTCTTCAAAACGGCACTATCGGATTCCTCGCATCGTCTTTTTCCTTCGGGAGAAGCTTTTATCAGTGCACAGAATGTGGGCATAGGATGCGGCTGAAACGCAAGTTGGTTGAATTGGGTATCCCATAAGCTTATTGTGTAACCTGTTATTCTGTAAATATCCAGCAATAGCTTGTTTAATTCATCAATATCATATTTTAGCAAATATGCACACTCCCTTCGAATATATCTTATAAAAACATGGCTGATTTGTCAATAAAAAATAGTAAAAAAATCAAACGTGCAGAATATTACTAATTTTGTATCGGTTTGTTACTTGTGAACATTTTTTATATAATATATAATTTATTTAGAATGTCGAAAGGAGACTTGGCTATGATGAAAAGAATCAGAAGTTTCATTGGAGTTTTTGTTGTAATTTTACTATGTACAACTATGTGTTTATCTTCGTTCGCAAATGAAGATAAACTTGTATCTTTTTCCGGTGACGTTAACGGGGATGGACAGATAACGCTTTTGGATGCACTAAGACTGCTTCGCTATATATGCATCAGCGAAGTTGAAGTTGAAGAGTCAAATGCAGACGTAAACGGCGACGGGCTCGTAAACATCGAAGACGTTCTTTTGCTTGTGAAAGCGATTTCTAATGATGACTGCGATAAAAATGAGGGCGAGAAAATGGAAAGGTTTTTGATTAGTGCGGATCTTGGCGATACCACTCCCATTAGCGATAAGCTTTACGGAATTTTTTTAGAGGACGTGAGTTATTCTGTTGACGGCGGTCTTTATGCCGAAATGGTAAAGAATAATTCTTTCGAATATGAGGAAGAATATGCAAACAACGGAGCACTTCATGCTTTTACCGTTGAAGACGGCGTAACTGCAACTGTTATCGACGGAAGCATAGACGAAAGTTATTTGAATGCCAACAATGTTCACTATCTCAGATTAGTGAATAGTACAGATGCTCCTCTTGGCATCATTAATGCAGGATACATGGAGGGAATGAGTGTTACCGAAAATGGAGAGTACAGAATCAGCATTTTTGCCAAGGGCGACAACGTTGGTGAAATTGAATTTTCTGTAATCGATGCGGATGGAAGGGTTTACGGAAAAACCGCTCTCTTAGGTTTTAATGAAACTTGGAGCAAAAAGGAAGCAACCTTTGTTGCAACCGAAAGCGGAACAAATCTTTCACTTGCTATAAGAGTAAGCGGGAGTGCTGATATAGACTGCGTTTCGCTTATGCCAACCGATACATATAAGGGCAGCGTAATTCGCAAGGATCTTGGAGAAATGCTCGAGGGACTCTCGCCAAAGTTCTTCCGTTTCCCCGGCGGATGTATAATCGAGGGCTATCATCTTGAAGATGCTTATGATTGGAAGGCTTCTGTAGGTAACGGAACGTATACTGTTATAAACGGAGAAACCGTTTGCGGCGATATTTCTGCAAGAGTTGCCGAGAATAACCGCAAGTGGGGAAGACACGACACTACCGGCAATTATCCTTATTATATGAGTTACGGCATTGGCTTCTATGAGTATTTTGAATTTTGCGAAAATCTTGGCTGCATTCCGATTCCTGTAATCAATGCGGGCATTTCATGTCAGTGCGTTCTAAGCGAAACGGCTGAAATTGGCACTCCCGAATTTCAAAAATTCATTGACGATATGTTGGATCTCGTCGAGTTTGCAAACGGCGGTGAAGATACGTATTGGGGTAAAATCCGTGCAGACATGGGGCATCCCGAGCCGTTTGGACTTGAGTATATATCTATAGGTAACGAGCAAAAGCCCGATGACGTATACTATACACGGTATGCTGAATTTGTAAAGGCTTTGAATGCCGCTAAAGAAGAGAATCCAAAGCTTTACGGCAACATAAAAATTATGCAGTCGCTTCTCAGTCATAATTTTGAGATTCTTGATACGACCGACAGAGATTATTCGGCATACGTTGATATTCACTACTACCGTCAGGCTGAATGGCTTATCGAAAATGCGCATCGCTATGACGGATTGTCGAGAGGCGAAAATACAGCCCCTGTTTACGTTGGCGAGTATGCAGGTAAAGATAACAGTATTTACAGTGCGATAGCCGAGGCTGCACATATGACCGGATTTGAAAACAACGGCGACGTTGTTGCTATGGCTTGTTATGCTCCGCTTTTGGCAAACCTCAACAAGTACAATTGGACTCCGAATATGATTTGGTTTAACAACTCTGTTGCATATGGTTCTACAAGCTACTATGTACAAAAGCTTTTTGCAAATAACTGCAGTACAAGCGTTGCAAAGGCTACTGTTATCGAGTATACCGAAAAAGATAATTTTAAAGATATACCGAGCGGAATGGTCGGCGTAGGCACTTATGCCACAACTGCGAAATTTGACAATATTAAGGTTGTGTCAAATTCAAGCGGCGAAGTTTTGTACAGTGACAGTTTTGATACAAACAGTATGGCAAAATACACCGTGGTAGACGGTTCTTGGGCGGTATTTGGCGGTAGCTTGCAGCAAAAAACAGAGGCGGTTACAAATTCATATACCGCAAACGTTGTATACTTTGGAGATACTGCGTGGAGCGACTATACGTTCACCTTTGAGGCAACCAAGCTTTCGGGGACGGAAGGATTTATCATTCCGATTTGCGTAAAGGATAACGACAATTGGTATCATTGGAACATCGGCGGATACTCCAATAAAGTTTCCACTCTCGGAAAAGCGGTTGACGGCAAGAAGAGCGGCATTATTTCGGATACAAAATCCACGTTTACCGTTGAAACAAACAAAACGTATACAATAAAAATTGTTGTAACAGAAAGTTCTGTGAGAGGATATATTGACGGTGTAAAATATATTGATTACATATTCCCGGAATATGAAGGAAACGTGATTACCAAAGCCCTTTTGGGCAATTTGGGTGTAGGTACTTATGCTACAACTGCAAAGTTTGACAATATTAAGGTAGTGTTAAATTCAAGCGGTGAGGAATTGTACAGTGATAGTTTTTCAAAGAACACTATGGAAAATTATACTGTAATTGACGGCACTTGGGAAGTATCAAACGGAAGTTTACATCAAAAGGCAGAAACGGTTACAAATTCATATACCGCAAACGTTGTCTACTTCGGTGACACTGCGTGGAGCAACTATACCTTTACCTTGGAGGCAACTAAACTTTCGGGACGCGAGGGATTTATTATTCCGATTTGCGTAAAGAATAACGACAACTGGTATCATTGGAATATCGGCGGTTGGGGCAATACAAGCACGGCACTTGCATATACCGTTGACGGTGCCAAGACCAATCTGACTTCCGAGACGGGTAGGGCTTTTGAAGTTGAAATCGGACGTACTTATGAACTTAAGGTTGTTGTTACCGATGAGAGAATAGAGTGCTATATCGACGGCGAAAAGTATATCGACTACACAGTTCCCAAGAACGAAACAATCTATCAGGTCACAGGCTTTGATGAAAACGGTGATATAGTTGTTAAGATTGTAAATGTAAGCGGGGAAGCGGTGCAGACGAGAATCAAGTTAAAGAATACAGGTGATATTTACGAAACCGCGGATGTCACTGTATTTGGAAACGAGAATAGGGATGCGAAAAACACTCTCGCAAATCCGACGGTGGTTGTGCCTACAAGCACCACAATGAAAATTTCCCGTGATTTTGAGTATAATGCACCTGCATATTCTCTGACGGTAATTAAAATCAGAACATCGAAATAAGATAGGTACAACCGATCCCCTTGCACCTTGGTGCAAGGGGATTGTTGTATATAAGCGTTGCGCATTGATGAATACAAAAGGCGGTTATAAAGAATTGTGTATTTCCCGTTCAGCAGGTAGAGCGCATGACCGACGTTTTTCGGTTTGCGTCAGCAAATTGACGGTGTTCAGCCGTCAAAGAAAAACTCGTATGGCTCGCCCGCGAGACATTGTTGATACATGATGTCACAGGTTCGAGCTCACGCTCGGGGGAGCAAGGCGACTCCGACTGCCATCTATGGTAAACCTCCTATTCCGTCGCCTACTGAATTTGCCTTGCGGCAAATTCTTTTACAACTTCAAGCCGAGACAGAGATCGCATTCGCGGTCGGATTTTTTGTTTCTTATATAATTCAAATTTGCTACTTACTGAGAAATTTTTTATACAATTAGCTTGTTTTTTTACATAGACGAGTGTGGATTTGTGTGATAAAATGTGGATATAAGAGGAGTTGATAGGATGCTTGCAAACGAAAGACATAATAAAATATATAAAATGATACAAAAAGACGGTGCGGTTACCACGGCAAAACTCATGGAGCTTTTTGATATTTCTATTGAAACAGTTCGCCGCGATTTGCTCACCATGGAGAAAGCGAATCTTTTGAAAAGAGTTCACGGCGGTGCAGTAGCGGAGGGAGAGATTAAAAAGTTACCCCCACTTGATGTACGCAAGACCGAAAATGTAAAACTCAAGCAAGAGGTTGTAAAAAACGCTTTGCAGTTTATAAATGAAGGCGACACTATTGCACTTACCGGTGGCAGTACGGCGATGTTGTTTGTTGAGGAACTGAAAAAGTGTTTTTCCGAACTCACAATTGCAGTATTCTCTTTGGATTTATTTGACCTTTTGAGAGACGGCAATAATTTTGAATTGATTTTGTGCGGTGGGCATTATAACCGTTCGTACGAAAACTTTTTTCATGGGATATTCGTCCATGATATTCTCGAAAAAATCGGCATAAACAAGGCGTTTGTTTTTCCTGCATCTATTTCTCTTACCTCCGGTATTTGCGGGCAGTCAAACGATTACGCGCTATGCGTAAGAAAAATGATAGAGTCTGCAACTGAAACATACATGCTCTCTGACAGTACAAAGTTTGAGAAAAAAATAGGTATCATGTACAGCGATATGAAAAAAGAGTTTACCTATATAACCGACACTTCACTTCCCGCAGAACTTCAAAAACTTTATAAAGAAAACGGTATAAAAATTATTTTATAAGGAGAAATCATTATGAAAAAACTTTTAGTTTTTGGACTCGCACTTGTTGCGGCGGTTCTTCTCTCTGTTTCTGTATTTGCGGCTGAAAAGGTCATTTACGAAAATGACTTTTCGGATGCAAGCACACTTTCTGACTTTACAGAATATCGTCATGAGTGGGAGATTAGAGACGGTGCACTTTACAATACATCCACAGTAATTGACGGCGAATCGGCTATATACGGACATCTTGTATACAATGGTGTCAACAATCTCGAAAACTACACCGTAGAGGTTGACTATCTCAATGTTCAGGGGGCGGGCGGTCTTATTTTCAATGTCGAAGAGGAAAATGTAGACCACCAGAAGAACGGTATTTACGGCTACAACGCTTCTGTAGGTGCAAACGGCAACAGAGGATATCTTGGCTATGGTGATACCGACGGCTCATGGGGAGACTATATAAACACCGGTGCAATCTGTTTTGACAAGGGTGCAAACATTCATATTAAGGTTACCGTAACAGACGGTAATATCGATGTTGAAATGACCGACATTGATACCGGTGAAATTGTTTATTCTTATGATTATGTTATAGGCTCTAATGCCGAGCATGTAGCTTGGAATGGAGGCTCTGTAGGCCTTCGTATGGCAGGGTATGTTGCTTGTATGGACAATTTTAAGATAACTGCTATAATTGAGGAAGAATTGTCCTCTGAAACCGTCATTTACGAAAATGACTTTTCGGATGCAAGCACACTTTCCGACTTTACAGAATATCGTCATGAGTGGGAGATTAGAGACGGTGCACTTTATAATACTTCTACCGTGATTGATGGTGAATCAAGCATATACGGTCACATTATATACAACGGTGTTAAAGACCTTACAGATTACATCGTAGAAGTAGATTATCTCAATGTCCAGGCGGCGGGAGGCATTATTTTCAACGCGGATGGCGAAAGCGTTGACCACCAGAAGAACGGTATTTACGGATATATTGCTTCTGTCGGTTCTAACGGTAACAAGGGTTATCTTGGATATGGCAAAGACGACGGTACTTGGGGTGACTATATAAATACAGGTGCTGTTGCGTTTGAAAAAGGAGCCAATATTCATATCAAGGTTATCGTAAAAGGGACTTATGTCAATGTTGAAATGACCGACATTGATACCGGTGAAATTGTTTATTCTTACATATACACCATCGGGTCAAATGTGGATCACGCAATTTGGAATGGAGGCTCTGTCGGTCTGCGTTTGGCAGGGTATGCTGCTTGTATGGATAATTTTAAGATAACTACTGCAAAATACGTAAAGGTTCCTTCCGGAACTGTCATTTACGAAAATGACTTTTCGGATGCAAGCACACTCTCCGACTTTACACAGTACCGCCATGCGTGGGAAATCAAGGACGGCGCGCTTTACGCTACTGCAACCATACTTGATGACAGTGTAAGCGGAGCAATGTCGCATATTCTTTACAATGCCACCGAGACTCTTACCGACTATATCGTAGAGGTTGATTATCTTAACCCCGCTACTACAGGCGGTCTTGTTTTCCGTGCTGACGAAAGTCTTGCAAGCCATGCAAACAACGGCTTTTACGGATACGTTGCGTTTGTTGCTTCGGACGCAAACAAAGGTGCTTTCGGCTATGCAAACGCCGAGGGTGCATGGGGCGGCAATATCAACGTAGGCTCGGTTGCATTTGAAAAAGGCGACGATATTCATATCAAGGCAACTGTCAAGGGCGACTATGTAAAGATTGAAATGACCAAGATAGAAACAGGCGAGCTTGTTTACACCTATACATATTCAATCGGCGCAAATGCTGCACACACCGCTTGGAACAGC
>SVRG01000030.1 GCA_015064965.1 Oscillospiraceae bacterium | reverse complement strand
ACTTCGGCTGTTACCGAGAATAATTCCCGAATCATAGGTTCTGCCCTCAGGTATTCTTACCCAAGCCTCATAGGTTGCAGGAACTGCATCAAGCGGTTCCGCTGTCTTGTAAATGCCGTATGGCTTAAAAGTCATGTAATCTTCGTCAGCGGCACTTACCGCAAAACAAAGAAGCAAGACTGTAAACGCACACAGCATCATGCAAAATAGTTTTTTCATTGAGCTTCTCCTTTTAAAAAAATATTCCTACGATTATATTTTATATTATTTTGTTATTGATTTCAAGAACACGATAATGTATAATTAAGTGAATCCAAATTCACTTAAAGGAGAAAAGCATGGAGCTTTTGCAACTTAAATATTTCTGTGAAGCCGCAAAAACAGAAAGCTTTGTTTCTGTAGCTAATCAGTATATGGTTCCACCGTCATCCATCAGCCACACTATTTCCAAACTTGAAAAAGAACTCGGGACGCAGCTTTTTGCAAGAAACGGTAAAAGAATTGCACTCAATGATTATGGCAGAATGTTTTATGCACACATAAACATGGCACTTTCAAAAATTGAAGACGGCATTGTAAGCGTAAATGACCTGCATAAAAAAACTGTAAGCCTAATACTTCGCGAAGGTACATCTCCGATGATTGGCATGATAGCAAAGTTCAAGGAGAAATACCCCGATTTTGAAGTAGTGTTTCCAATGGTCAACCGTGAGCAAAAAGGAAGCTTTTTCTTAAGAATCTCTGCGAAACCATTTGCCAATGAGGAAGACTTTGAGTCTGTACCTTTTTTCACCGAGCGCATTCTTGTTGCAGTTCCGTCATCCTCACCTATTTCAAAAAAAGACATTCTCACCTTTGATGATATAAAAAGTCAATCGGTTATAGGTTTTTACAAAGCGCCTGAACAGTATTGGCTGGACGGATATTTCAAAAAATACGGATACAAGCCCAAAACAATTATCGAATGCTCAAAAGACTCCTCGGTAGCTGAATTTGTAAAAAATGGATTTGGCATTGCATTTTGCCCTGAAGTTTCCACACCTTCCATACATGCAGAAGGAATAAAACTCTGCTCACTCGAAGACTTTAATATAACAAGAACTATCTATGCCTCATGGCCTAAAGAATTTGTTCTTACCAATGCATCAAAAGCTTTTGTTGACTTTGGCGTGGAATACTTTAAAAAATAATGTATAGTGAGATTTAAAACACACTTTCCGATGCTATTATCGTATAGCTGTTATATTGAGACATTTTGCCTTTTGTACCCGGTCTTATATATTCAAGCAATTCAGCATCAAATTCTTCAATAGCATCGCACGGTAAGCATTGCGCATACGAATGCCGATTGTATTTGTGCGAAGGCGGAGATAAGCTCAATAGAAACAGGTAAGTCTGCAGATTTTATTGTATGTGATGAAAAGTGTGTATTAAAGAGAAAACAATTTATTAAAACAAAAATCCACCTGCTACAGTTTTATTCTGTAACAGGTGGATTTTCATTTCAATGTCCGTTTATCCGGATACGGTCCGGTTTGCAATACCGGTTTTAATTATTCTACGATATTTTTCAAAAGTTGTAATACATCCACAAGATTGATCTTGCCGTCTTGGTTCATATCGCCTGTTTTTGCATTGCCGTTTAAAATGTTTTTAATAAGCATCATGGCATCGCATATATGCACAGTTCCATCGCCATTGATGTCGCCATCAGATACTTCAACATATGTAAGCTTGATGCAGTCAAGTCTTGCAAAAGAGTTTTCAAGCGCATCATTATACATAAATGTAATAGTGCTTGCTCCTGCGCCAAGAGCTAAACGAACCGTCTGCTTTTCCCAGTTTGCCCAACCGCTGAGTTTTTCATACTTTACAGTAGTTACATACTCATCATTGACTAAAATCTTATTTGAAGCATTGGGATAAGCGTTGCCGTCACCCGAATAGGTAATCTCAACATCGTAAAGTCCTGCCTTTGCCATATTGACATCAAACTTTACACCGGACTCTGCATCGTCAATCGCGTGAACAAAGCCGTTTGCGCTAGACAACGGGTCGGAAATCTTAAAGCGTTTCTGTGCGATGCCAAGGGCGGTACCGTTTTCTGCCTCGTAAATCTTGGGGAGAACAATCGCCTTGCTTGCAATTTCACCGTCAAGACGCCATTCAACAATACCGGGCTGTGCCACTTTAGAGGTCATTTGGGCGTTCTTTGGAAGCAGTCTTATCTTTGTAGTGGTTATCTCGTCAAAACCGTAGTAACTTTCACCGCTTAAGTTGTGGCTTGTAGTAGTCCAACCCTTGTTGATCTTAAAGGTGTCGGTGCCGGTAAGATTCTCTACATCCTGCCATGCGGTGCCATTCCAATATACGATATAAAGATTGTCGGGCACCTGAACTCCGCCGCCGTCATGATACCATGTTACCCATGTACCGCGGAGAGTTACCTCACCGTCAAATGCATACTCGATGTAGTTTTCGGTAGTGGACGAGCCGTACGCAGTCCAACGGGTAGAAGCGAGGAAGGAGCCGTCATTCAGTGCGCCGAGTGAGTCAGTCGAGCATGTATGGGAAGCACTGGGCGTTGCATAATACTCAAGAGGCTTATCACACTCTGCATTAGAAGCCTCTGTGAGGAATAGCGTCATGTCCGAATAACCGCGGTTATTCCATACATAGTAAGGAATAAGCGTAACGGTGGCTTGTTGCTCGCCGTCAAAGAGCGTACTGTATTTCGCTGAATAGCTGATGGTACGAATATTTTCGATATTGTAAAGGTCGCTGCTGTCACGACCGGGAAGCTTGGTCATTTCGCTTACGGTAAATTCAGCATCCTTGGGAAGAACCGCCGAAAAAACATCTACATCGTTATCGGGCGACTCTGCACAGTAAATGATAGGACCGCGGCGTACCGAAACAAGACCTTGGTTTGCGGTGATGTTTTCGTTTGTATAAATACGCGCAGCTTCCATCGGGAAATCAAGAACAACCTTGTCACCCTCTGCCCAAATTCGGTCGATTACAACATAGCCGTCATCGTCGGTGGCAAGCGATACGTTTTCGCCGTTAAGAGTGATTACATTTTCACCCTTTGCCCATTCGGGAACGCGGAAACGGATTGCAAATGCCGCTTCTGCGGTTTTGTTTACTGTAAGAGTTGCGTTACCGTCCCACGGGAATGAGCCTTCCATGGTGACATTTACACTTTCGCCGCCAACATTCATTTCGGCGGTGTTGCCAATGTACTGGTTAACGGTGATATTTCCCTCGCCGTCCTGCGTGTAAATGTAGCCGCCGATTGAAGCAACCGTGCGGAGGAGGTTGGGCGGGCAGCATGCAGTGCCAAACCATACCGAACGCGCAAAGTCGCTTTCGCTTGTAACATGGTTCTGATAGAAGAAGCGGTCACCGTCAAGGTTTACGCAGGAAACTACCGAGTTGTAAAGTGTCCACTCCATAAGGTCGACATATTTTGAGTCGCCGTAGAGAAGATTCATACGCTGATTCCACATCACGTTTGAAATCTGTGCGCAGGTTTCGCAGTATGCGTTATCATTTGGAAGCGCATATGACTCACTGTAAGCCTCGCCGGCGGGAATACCGATACCGCCGTGTACATACATCTTGGTGAGCATATCGTTCCAAATGCTATTAAGCGCGGTGTCATATGGGTTTTCACCGCCGTTTGCAATAGTCAAAAGTGCAACGTCTGCCATAGCGGTGTACATATAGTTTGCACGTACGCAGTGACCGTGAGCGGTAGTCATCTCTGCTACGGGCATATCATTCTGATAATATATGAGGTTGTTGCTGAGGGGCTTGTGATACTCGCTGTTGTTTCCTCTCTCATCAAGGAAGAATTTTGCAACAGCAATATAACTATCCGCCTTTGCCGCGTAATCTGTGCCGTTAGCGGTACCGATTTCTACGCAGAGGTTTGCAAGCTTGATAAGTGCAAGCTCAATTTCCTGATGTCCCGGAATGACATACGCCTGACCTTCACCCTTGCCGCATGTGCGTGCAACGAGATCGGCATTCTTCACTGCCACGTCAAGAAGTCTAAAGTCGCCGGTTGCTCTGTAATGCGCAACCGCCGCTTCGTAAAAGTGTCCTGCGCAGTAAAGCTCATGGTTATCCATGTTTACTCTGGATGCATAATCAGCCGTGCCAACGGTATCATAAAGGGAGCCGTCGGTGTGAACAGGCATATCGTCTGTACGGCCGGTAAAACGCATATCCGCAGTTCTTGTTGAGCTAACATATGAAAGTGTATAGGGGGTATAGAGATAGCCGTCAGCTTCTTGTGAGCCGACAATCCAAGGAATCCACTTTTCAAGTTCCGTCTTGATTGCCGCCTGACCTGCAAGCATCTCTTCATCGCCCTTGGCATCGAGGGTGAGTGCATAGCACATAGCCTCAATTACCTTGTAGTCGTCAGAGTCTACGTAAATCGCACCGCCATGACCGGGAGCGTCAGTGGTCGTGTAGTTACCGCTCTTGGTTGCGAGATATTCGGATGCGATGCGGAAGTTTTCCATACCGCCGGTCTTTGTGCTGATATTGGAGATCGCAACGGGGATAACCTTGCAAATAAACTGCTTTTGGAGATTTGACCAATAAGAGTCCTCAACGGTTACCTGTGAAAAAGGAACCGAGTGAGTATAATCAATCACTGCAGGAGTATCCTTTACGGTTACTGTTGCCTTGGCGGTGAGATTTTCGGGGTTGCCGTACGCGCTCTCACCAAGCGTTCCGACAAACTCATATCTGCCTGCAACATCGCCGTCATAGCTTGCACATGTCCAATTTGCAACCGGAATGCTTACTTTCTCAGTTCTGGTAATGCCGACAGCTGCAAGATGCTCGTCTGTAAGTTGGCTTATCGAGAAATTATCAACGCTGAACGCCTGATTATAGGCGCGAAGACCTACATTACCTGCCGCGTAGGAGTTCTGGGTACCTGTGTAAACAAAAGTGTAATCGTCGGCGCCTGCTTCTTTGATAAGCACATAATATTTCTCGCCCCATACAATCACGCGAAGGCTATATGCAGTGTCAACCTCAATAGCATGAACAAAGGTGGAACTCTGATGCCATTTGCCGTCGGCGTATCCGATTGTAAAGCCGGTAGAGGTGCCAAGCTTACCAATACCTACATAGTATCCGTTGTAGGAATCGGCGCCGGTACTTGTAGCATTTGTATTGCGGAAGATAAGTCCCGCATTTGAAGTAATTTCGCCATCAAGAGTGATGTCAAAATCCACAACGTAGTCGGTCATTGTTTCATCGCCGACTACGGCCTTAACGTTTGCACCCTTGGCAAGCTGCATCTTGCCGTCAACACCCGTGATAGAGGTAGAAAGCAGATTCCAGTCGCTTTCGATGCCGCTGTCAAAGGTGTAGCTTACTTCATCTACTGTGTCAATGGGCGTGGGGTCAAGCACGGTTGCCGCCACGTTTTTAGGAAGTGCCAAAACCGCATCCTCAAGCGAGGTGCCGTGCGCAACGGCTGCCACATAGTTTTGTTCAACACTGTAAAGCTCCATGTTGCTTTCTGCCGCACCGGTAAGCATTACAAGACTTGAAAAAAACATACATGCCGCCAAAAATACCGACAAAAATTTTTTCATATCATTTTTCTCCTATATATTATTTTTCCAATAACCAAACGTTCATTTCGCTTTCGCCGCGATTGGCAAAAGCATAGTAAGGAATAAGCATAAGCGGCATCTCTGCCCAAGTATCCTCTGCCGCAAAATAAAGCTCGTCACTCTCAGGGAGCTGATATGCGGTCGTATGTATCGTTGGGAGAAGGAACTCGGAGTCCTTTATCTCAAAATCACCCTTTTTGTCGATGCGGATGTTGCGCGTGTCCTTGCCATTGTCAACACCCTCTGCACAGTAAACTACGGGACCGCGCATTACCGCAACACGACCTGCATTGTCATGAACGCGGCGGTTTGCACGAACAACGGTTGCGGGCATATCAAAGTCGATATTCACCGTTCCGCAGCCCTTGGAGATAACGGCGTAGCCGTTTTCCATAACGTACTCACAGTCAATATCAAATTTGCGGCACCAACCGGGAATACGAAGCGCAAGCTTTCTGCCGTTTGTATTGAACTTTATCTTAACGCTTCCGTTTTTCGGATACTCGGTAATCTGTTCAACGGAAATTCCGTTTTCGTTTGCAACGGAGTTTACGTACTGGTGTACGTACAAAACTTCGTCATCATAACTGTAAAGGTAATTTCCGATGCTTGAAATAAGTCTGATGATATTGGGCGGACAGCATGAGCAACTGAACACTTCTTTTCTCTGCGTTGAGGCAAAGCGTTCACTGCGCTTGGCTGCGCTGTATACGTTGTTGAAATCGGGATCCATCTCAAGCGGATTATCATAGAAAAACGCTTTGCCATCCATGGATACGCCCGATAAAAATCCGTTATACAAAACTCGTTCCACCGCATCCGCGTATTTTGAGTTTTTATCAAGCTTGAACATTCTCTTGCCGAAAAGCGCGAGCGCATACGAAGCGCAGGTCTCGGCATAGGCGGTGCGGTTGGGCAGATGATAGTCGGCAGTATACGCCTCACCAATGTGGGTGGAGCCGGATGCACCGGTTATATACATTCTCTTGTTTACAAGATTGTCAAAAACTCGCTTGCATGCATCGGCAAGTTCCTTGTCGCCGCGCAACGCGGCAACATCTGCAGCCGCGGAATAAAGATAGAGTGCCCGCACACTGTGACCGTCAATTGTAGTGCGGTCCTTAAGCGGCATATCGTCCTGATTGTACTTTGGTGCGGTAGTTTCTCCTACAGCCTCGGAATACTTTCCGTGCTCGTCGATAAAATACTCGGCAAGCTCAAAATAGCGTTTTTCACCGGTTGCGACATAGAGTTTTACAAGCGCAAGCTCAATTTCGGGATGGCCGGGAGTTATAAACGCTGCACTTTTTTCGATTTTAAACACCTTCTCAATATAGTCGGCGTACTTACACATAGCTTTAAGAAATCTGTCGTTGCCTGTGGCATCGCGGTGTGCGATAGCCGCTTCAATAAGGTGTCCCGCGCAATAAAGCTCGTGCTGACTGCGAATTTTAAACCGCTTTTCCTGCTCGGTCACGAGAAAATGCGAGTTAAAATATCCGTTTTCATCGGCATTTGAAATTATATCGTCAACTGCAGCTTCAACCTTTTTCAAAAGCGCGTTATTCTTCTCTTTTTGGAGGATGTACGCCGCGCCCTCAATCCATTTTGCAACATCCGAATCCCAGAAAATATGAGGGGTAAATTCTTCGGTCAAAGGCTTGCATTTAAGCGCGTCAAAACGGTGTGTATCGCTAAAACGGGCGTAAACCGCATCAACGGTAACGTTTTTCACCATATCCTGCTTTATTTTCCAAAATCCGCTGTTTATATTAACATGCGAAAATCCTATATTTTTCATAATGCATCTCCCTTTACCCGAAGTACTTGAATTTTGGGCTATTTTGTAATATAATTATTGTATATGATACTAAATTTATATAACTTTTCAATACAATTATAGTATTTTTGCATATTTCATTCAATACTAAAAACTGATAAATACGGAGAAAATCAGACATGTTAACTTTCGGCAATACGAATTTCTCTTTCCTTTCCGTCGGTGAGCTTTCCACCGACAAGCCGTATATCCACATGGAAAGAGTTATGAAAAGTTTTGAGGTTGTTTTTGTGACAAACGGTACTCTTTATATGGAAGAGGACGGGATTCAGTATGAACTTACGCCAAACCAGATTCTTGTTTTAGAGCCGGACAAGTTTCACCGAGGATATAAAATTCATGAAGGCGGCACGGCATTTTATTGGTTTCATTACAAAACTGACAACCTCCCCATTCCGTTTAAAACTTATACCGGCAATGAATATCATGAAGCAAAGCTTCTTTTAAAAAAGCTTTTACATGTATCAAATACTCCGTCATATTCGGTTTACGCACGCGATGCTCTTGCGCTCAGTGTCTACGAGGAACTGAAAAAAATCATGAAAGAAGATGCTTTTTTCAAGCCGGCGATCAAGAAGATTACCGAATATGTCAGAGGCAATATCAAAAGCAACCTTACTGTAGCATCGGTTGCGGCGACACTTGGCTACAACCCAGACTATCTCAGCAAAGCGTTTTGCAAAGCGACCGGTATTACTCTGAAAAAATATATCATAGATGCGCGGCTCAACACAGCAAAAGACTATCTGCACACCTCAAATCTTTCGGTAAAGCAGATTGCATTCGAGCTTGGGTTTGATGACGAAACTCTGTTTATAAAATTTTTTACATATCACGAAAAGCTCAGCCCCACTGCGTATAGAAACAAGTACTTCAATACATTTATACTAAATAAGTAACTGATTAACAAAACGCCGCTCGGGGAATACAATATAGAACTCGTAACAGTCATCGACTGAGCGAAAAACAAGCAATAAACTTTTGATAAAAAAGTCTCCCTTTTAGAGAGACTTTAATTAACGAGGCGGCGATTTTTATAATACTCAATATTAAAAAAATCAAGATCATCAATCAGCACACTTCCGTCTGCGAGTGCTTCCTTGATTGGCTTTTCTGTGCCGTCTTTGTAATATACGATAACAACATCACTACGAAGCGAGGGAAAAACATATTCATATTCTTCATCGGTATAAAAGACCTCTTCCTGATCCGGCTCTCCGCCTCTGTCCGAGTGATAAACTATATTTTGAATATTCTTCGGTTCTTTATAATAACCGATGTTGTATGCGTCAAGGTCTGCTATCGTAATAATACCTCTTGCCAACGCCTCCATGACCGTTTCTTCACTGCCGTCCGAATACTCAACCACTACATACTCACTGCGGATGCTTGAATATGAATAATAATACCTATCATCCTCATAAAACCCCTGAAGTGCATCAGAAGTGCATATGTCGGAATTTACGGTTTTATCAATTATATTAACCACGGTTTTCGTATCGCTGTTCGTGATGCCGAGATAACCTATACTCGTCACGGAATTTATCTGTAGCGGAGAGCTTTCCATAACCAAGCCGTCAAAATAAACCTGTACCGTGTCTCCTGCCGAAAATCCGCTATAATCAATATTCGATTCTTTTTGCGAAGATATCCACGCTTTGCTGCCTTCTGTTATACCCGATGCTTCGCTGTTAGTAATTTCAACAAGCATAGTGTTTCCCGAAACTTCAACAACTTTTGCTATAAAATGCGTTCCCGTATCCGCAAGTCCTGTCTTGTCATTGTTTGCAGTTGTTTTTGCAATAGAGTCATTTCGGCATGATACCAAAAGTGTGACAGAAAGCAAAACGCATAGAATTATGGATAATTTTCTCATAACTACCTCCGTTTGCATTTATTGTTTCACTTGTATGTCGAAATTTTCCTTGAAAATCCTCGCATCCTATTGTAGCATGCGCTGAACGCATTGTAAATGATGTTTTTACCGGTGTAAAACACCATGACGCACGTTTTGGTTACTCCGTCTATAACAAAAACCACCCTAATTTGGGTGGTTTTTGTTATGCTCCACGTGTTTAGCCCGAAGTTGTGACATCATGATTAACAGTCACACTGTTCGACAAATTCTTATTTATCGCTGCCGTTATCTCTTTAATAATCTGTTTTGTTGCACGAGATTTAATCCGAGCAGAAAAACGATGATACACACTGCAGAACCGGTTGCAACATTCATAATACGGATTTCTATTTCTGACATTCCCTCAAAGGATACAAGCATAGACCTCTGCAAAGAAAATATAGAAACAAATGCATCAGCAAAGGATATGTTTCGTAATGTTATCAATTTTACCGATTGGCTTTTTCGTGCCTTTATCCATTTTATTGTTGCAAGTGTGATTTTGGTAAAAGCATATACCGCAATCGCAAGCATAACAATCAAATGAAATTCGGTACCTCTATCTTTCACAAAAGCAAGGATTACTGTTCCAACGAGCGATATGGATAGCACCATCAACATTATTCCAGTAAACCGAATGACAAAGAGATTCTTGCCTTTGTGCCTAAGAACTACAAAGCGAACAATACTCAATATTGCATAGTAAATACCGATTGTAAAAAACCACCACGAATATGTCGTTATGCCAGCAATAATGTGATAGGCACTATACACCATATTGAACAACAAACTGATAAGTGCGAGTTTTAGTGTCCTATCCATTTGCATTATCCTTCCCATAAATACAAACGGCGATTATTTTAGATATTTCATCGGTTGACTTGTCACATCCATTTTTTAACCATTCAACGATTACGGCATTGATACCATTTAGATAGTACATCATCACATATTGTCTAATGTCTGATGGATAGTGAAATCTCTCTAAGATTGGATTGAATATGTTTTCAAACATTCGCTTATACACATCTTCAAATCCTAAAACTTTGTTTTGTGCCAATGCAACCTTAAATACTTCTTTATGGTCTTTGATATAGGTGAAGTATGGTGTTAGATACTTATCGCAAATGAACACCAATTCATCAAGTTCGCAGTTCAAAAGATTAAGTGCAATAGACTGTGTGTCGGTTGAAAAATATGACAAAAATCCATCTAACAAGTATCGTGTTGTTTCATTTAGCAAATCACCGATGGTTTCATAATGCAAGTAAAAAGTAGAGCGATTTACCCCTGCCGTTTCGCAAATCTCGCTAACAGTAATATATTCAAATGGTTTCTTTTTCAGCAAAGAAATCAGTGCAAGGTCCATTTTCGTGGCAGTATTAAAATATTTGCTTTCAGATTTATTCATATTACCACTCCTTGCAAGTTTTGATTATTTGTCTGCAATTTCACGGGCAAGTTGCACGATTTCATAGGCATATTTTGCCTTGCCCTTTTCAAGCAATTTCTTGTAAATCGGATAATTTACACCGCAACCAATAATGCCAACAATACCGACAACGATACCCAGCATCATACTGTTCCCAATAACTTGCATTGCCAAGGACATACCTGTGCCAAAAACAAGTGCAAACACAATGCCCCAAGAGTACGCGAAAACATTTGCAGGGAGTTTTGCACGGGTGTCAAGTTTTTTCAGGGCAACAATTTTTGAGTCCTCTTTGGGTGCATAGTCCTTTGCGATTGATTCTGCTAAAAGTTTGTCTGTGTTCATATTAAGAACCTCCTTCTTGATTTTACAGTAATATTTTACCGTTCAAAAAGAAGAAATTGAACAACATAACCTTTGAAATCTGTTGATTTATATACGATAAATTCTTATTAATCGTATTTTTTGCTTCATTATACCACACCACGGCGCGCGTTGTAAACACCCCTGCCGGACTCTCGCAATGTCTTACTGCTCAGCTTGATTTGCTCCTTTGCCACCCAGAGCTTTTGAAAACGCTTTGCCGATGACGGTTTGTCATTCCCCGGGAAATACTGATGTTGTCATAATTTTATCGACAACAAAGCTACCTACCACTAAAGCTCTCGGTTTTTCATATTTCCTCCGTTTGTTTGAATTGGTTCAGACTAAGCGGTATATAATATATGGTAACAAAAAATCAAATCTATTTGAATATACGATATTGACAAAATGCGCACTTTGATTTAACATTTATTGCAGAGGGGGTGTTTATGTGAATTTAAATACCATTTCGCCTTATGTGCGCCGTGCTATTCGCTCACAGCTTCGTGCGCCTTTTCAGATAGGACAACGCATTATATTCGACTATGAAATAATCTATATTTCCTCCGGCCGGTTTTTGTTTTCGATGGACACAAAAGACTATATCTGTAACAAAGGGGATGTGATTTTCATTCGTCCGGGACATCCGCACACCCTCCGAAGCATTGATGATATTACCGTTTCACAGCCTCATATACATTTTGACCTTCGTTATGACGAGGACAGCGATAATGTATATATTTCATTCAAGGATTTCCCGCTCTTTTCTGAAAAAGAACGAAAGCTTATACGGGAGGATGAAATAGATATAGGTCCTATCCTGCACATATCCGACATTGAAGCCTTCACTACTCTTCTTTACGATATAATAACGGAATTTGAACAAAAGCGTCCTTTCTTTCAAATGACGTGCAAGGAAAAAATGATTGCGATGCTTAAAATGGTTTTGCGTGACAACACCGTTTCTTATGAAGAGGACAAATCCATCGTTTCTCTTCCTGCAATGATAAAACACTACATAGACTATAATTTTCGAAATCCAATCACGCTTGAAACCTTGGAAAAACAGTTCAATTACAGCAGATTCCATATCAGCCGTGCTTTTCATGCCTACACAGGAACGACGGTAATAAAATATTACAATGCAAAGAGGCTTGAACACGCGAAACGTATGCTCCGCGGCGGTGCTTCAGTTACGGATGTGGTTAACGAACTGCATTTTGCCTCAATTTATTCATTCAGTCGTTTTTTCAAAAGTGCCGTCGGCAGCTCACCAAGTGAATACAAAAAGTAAAAGAGCCTCTCAGATGAGAGGCTCTTTTGTTTAGTTAACTTTATAAAGTCGCAAAAAGTCAATGCCAACCATATAGTTAGTCGAAGCTGCCGCCTTGCCGGTGATGACGATTTTGATGGTATTCGTGCCTGCGTTCAGGTTTGCCTCGCCTAAATACGCTTGTGTGCGAATAAGCGTAGGAGAATATCCGTCAAAGCTTGTTATCTTTGTACCGTTGACATACAAATCAAATGCACCGTAATCCTTTGCGGTACAAAGAGCTGCGTAAAGCTTGTAGGCGCCTGCTTTATCAACTGTAACCGAGGTTGTAAGCTCACCGCCGACTCCACTCGTTCCGGGGCGCCACCAAAGCTGCTTACCTCCGCTATATCCGCTCATAGTCTGTGCAACAAAGGTTCCCACAGTTGCAGACGTATTCGTAAGCAGATCGGTTTCGCCTTCAAAGGTGTAAATATCGCTTTCCTCTACTTTCGTTGCCGTGATGCAGTCAATGCCGATGCAATATCCCAAAGATGCGCCATTCTTTCCGTTTACAGAGAAGGTAAGCTTATTGTATCCTGCCTTAAGCGTAACCAGACCGAGTGCGTGCGTCTTGTGCGCAACCGAACTGTTATAAAAATCCATGTTGCCGATAGTCGAGTCGTTAAGCGTCACCTTATATTTGCCGTAGTCACCGCCAACAGTAAACGCACCGCTAAAGTCATATGTTCCCGTCTCTTCTACCCAGAAGTAAGTGTTTAAAGTAGCGTCAGTAACAGTTTTGTTATAAAGGAACATCTGCTTTCCACCGCTCCAATATGAACCCCAACTAGTCATCGTCTGGGCAGTAGGTGTTCCGTCGCTGGCAATTGCTTCTGCGATTAAGTCCGTCTCGCCCTCAAACACATAGGTATCGGTTTCTGCGATATCGCGCTTTGTGTTGATGCGCACAATGTCTGTGTATTTTGTAAGGTCCAGCTCTGCAAGGCTCTTATACTCATCTACGGGTACCATAAGTACAAAATCAAGCGCTATACGGTATGCCGAACTTGTTGCCGCAGAATTTCTGCCAACATTGGCAAGAGTAAGTGTATTTGTGTTGCCCTTGGTCAATGTAACCTTACCAAGCTCGGTAAGATAATCTGCCGCAACAACGGTTCCGTAGGTATCTACTGCCGCACCTACCTTTTCACCATTTACCGATACCTGTACAACAGAAAAGTCGGGAGCATTTGCAAAGGATGCAAGCAACATATATTCACCGTCGGCAGGCGCCGGCAATGTGAAATCAATTGAACCCATAGCACCAAGCCCGTAAACAATTAACTGTGCGCCTTTACTCCATGCGGGACTGTAGCTCGCCATCGACTGATGATCAATATGTCCGGAGGCGGAAGTCGTAACGGTTCCCGAAGCGGCATTATATGCCTTTACATACAGATCCTCACCTTCAACAAGGTATGCACCCTCGCTTGAGGGAACATAGTAATCCAGCACCGCCGTGTCGTCATAATCAACATCTTCTACCATGCTGTCCTTTGCAAGATAGAAATATGACGTAAAGCTATACTGCGTATACTCGTCGGTGTAGTATTTCTCCATATAGCCTTCAAAGCTCTCGTCAAAAGGAATCGCATCTCCGACCAAAAGCCTTGTCAGAACACGGTTACCGATACCGTTGGAGCCACCCTCACAATATGACTGTGCATGATACGGCTTTGTGAACCAAAGGGGACTACACCAAGCATAGCCGAAGAAGTCCTCGGTACCCGTGCCAAACCAAGACGGGAACTTTTCGCCGTCTACAAAGAACTTCTCATCGCCCTCTCCCCACCAAGGACTGCCGGGAGAACTTAAAGGATCTATACCGGCAATTGTTTTGTTGTGATGCAATGTCAAGCCGACAAGCTTACCCGCTCCCTTGACCGTAAGGAAATGATAGTCAGGGTTTCTCGCAGCACTCTTATCATAGTTGCCGGCTGCATCAAGTGCATCGGGATGATAATGTCCGAGCGTGAACTGCGTTCCATAGTACATAATATCAGCCGCAGGAAGAGTATTTTCTACAACATTTACAGAAAGAGAAACAGTTTCGGTCTCATCGCCGACTGTGTAGATCTCAATCTTTGCGCTATCAAGATACGGCATATAGAAGTAGTTATACATCGTTCTGTCTGCACGTACTCCAAGCAAAAGCATTCGCGCCTCGTTAAAGCCATAACTGCTTGCAAAGAAATCACCGAGCGGCGCATTGACCGAAGGAGCGATCTCTCCGTCCCAGTATATCTTGATGCGAAGATTCTTAAGGGTTTCGATTGCTTCAAGTGATGTAGCGTATACATCATCCTCGATTGAATCAACACGCGCAAGCAGACCGCTGATGGCGCCTCTGCCTGTCAGCACCTTTGTATAAGGCTTTTCCTTTGAAACCGTGAACGTTTCAAAGGCGGCGTCCTCATATCCATCAGGGTGAGTGCCTGTTTTTTCACCCATAAGCAGGTTTGCATTTTCAAGCGCCGCCTTCTGCTCGGCAGAAAGCACCTTAGGCATAGGCTCTACTTTGGTGCCATCGGGGAACAAAGTATAGTTGATATGATAATACTTGCCCCATCCGTCGTCGCCAAATCCACCGTATGCAACAACCTTGCAGGACTTTGAAAATGTAATCGGCACATAGTTATTCTTGCCGCGTGCCGCATCTGCATCTGCGCCGCCATATACAAGATTGTCATATACAAACGGCTCGGAATTGCAGTTGAAGAAATCGGTAAACGGCAAGTCGATTGTCGGCTCGGTCTCACCGTCGATATAAATCTTGACATGACCGGGACCGCTTGTTGCGGACCAGATACGCGAAATATAGCCTGCGCCGGTAATATCTGCAATAAGATGGCCACCATCTTCGGTCGTGCCGAGAACGTTACTTCCGTCTCCGTTCACACGCCAGTTCTTATACGCACCGTCAACATACTTTGACTTGCGGTCGTACGAGGAAAACAGTTCGCTCTCCTCATCGGAATTTCCAAGACTAAGATATTTTGTATTTGTAAGACGTTCGACAATATCAACATACGTATAAGTCTCATGAACATTGTTCACAATATCTTTCAAAACTATCAAAGCATCCGCAACAGATACCACGCCGTCTCCGTTAACATCTAAATCTCCATTCGGCTCGGCGGAGCCAACGATGCGAAGAATTCTGAGAACATCCATTAAGTTGACAACGCCATCTCCGTTAATATCGCATGCTTTTTTTGAAGCGGCACAACTGCAAATCAGAAATGCGCAGCATAAAAGCAAAAGCAATGCTACTTTAAAAACTCTTTTCACTTGCAATCTCCTTTCTCGGATACAAAATTCAAATCTATGTAGTCAATGCCTGCAAAATAATCTGTAGAAGCCTCGTTTTTATCTATCACGCTAAGCAAGAGTTCATTTACACCCGCATGCAGAGAAAAACGTCCAAGAGAAACCGAATCAGGAATAACCTTTTCGTTATATCCGTCAAAATCTCTGCCGCAAACCTCTCCGTTTACACAAAACCGCAGCATACCGTAGTTCGAAGCCTTAGTCATGCCTAGCGTGATATCATAAACACCGCTTTTTTCCACGACTATCGGCAAACGCATCCGGTAATCTTTCGCCGCTTGATTCCAGAGAAGATGCACTCCGCCCGACCATCCGTCACCAAATTGGCGCATCGGCTGCATCATTGCTCCTCCGCCGCTCCGACGGGCATTATATGCAAGCGACTCTGCTTCAATGCGGCGTGTTCCGTTTGCCGAATACTTTGTATTCTCGCGGTATACATCGAGAACTATATCCGATGGCGAAGTGTACTCTGCCGCAGGTACAAGCATCACAAAGTCAATGCCGAGAAAAGTATTTGCCGAAAAAGCATTCTTTCCGGTAGCTTTAAAAGTAACCGTATT
The DNA here is from genome assembly GCA_015064965.1 of Oscillospiraceae bacterium. Taxonomy (GTDB): domain Bacteria; phylum Bacillota; class Clostridia; order Oscillospirales; family CAG-272; genus UMGS902. Next base: position 3,911 of record SVRG01000030.1, on the reverse strand, counting down.
TTCGTAACCGGCGCGCAATTTAGCATTACCAAGCGGCAGAAGCTCTTTTGCAGTAACCTTTTCGCTATACAAATCGGTACTTGCAAGCAAAGTGCCGTTTACCTCGCACGAAACAATTCCGTAATCGGGTGCAGAAGTATACGAAACAAGCACCGTGTATTCACCGTCTTCTGCAGCAGGCAGAGCCGCCGTCACAGAATCGCCAATGCAAAAGTCTTTTGCCATTAGCTGATAGTCTCCGCTCCAGAGCGGGCCGAAATTATACGGCATGTGCTGCTTTTGCACTATGCCTTTTTCGCTATTGATCTGCAGAATATGCAAATGCTCAGCCTCGGTATAGTTTGTGGCGTATGCGCTTGCCTCTGGCAAATAATAATCCAGTTTTGCATCCGAGGTATAAAAACAGTTTTCAACAAAGCTGTCTTTTGCAAGATAATAATACGACGTAAATCCGTAACGAGCGTAATCGTCGTTGTAGTATTTCTCTAAATAACCGTCAAAACTCTTTTTAAATGCAATACTGTCACCAAGCATAATTCGTGTGACGGAGCGATTTCCTTTGAAGCATGAAAGTCCCTCGCAATAAGACTGTGCGTGATAAGCTTTTGTAAACAGCGCAGGGCTGCACCATGCATATCCAAAGAAGTCCTCTGTTCCCGTACCGAACCATGAGGGGAATTTTTCGCCGTCGATGTAAAATTTCTCGTCTCCCTCTCCCCACCAAGGCCAACCGGGACTTGAGTCGGGATCGGTACCGTCTATAAACTTACTGATATGCAGAGTTACACCTACAAAGCGACCAGCTCCCTGAATACGCAAAAAACTATAATCGGGCCAGCGGCTTTTATCGTCTATGTACGCACCAAGATTAAACCGTGCGCCAAAATACATAATGTCTTTTTCGGGTACGGTCAATTTATCGGTTGTCACCGACATATCAAGGCTAACACTTTCCTCCCCTACCGTCGCAATTTCAATTTTCGCGCCATCAAGATACGGCATATAAAAATAATTGTAGAATACACCGTCATCACGGATGCCGATAAGCGCTGTGCGTATCTTTGTTTTTCCATACGCCGAGCCGAAAAAGTCGCCGAGTGGCGCATCGACTGCAGGCTCTGCGTTACCGTCCCAATACATACGTATGCGCAGATTCTTTAAAACTTCGATCATTTCGATAGAGTTATCATACGCCGTAGAGTTTAGCCGTACCAGAATGCCGTGGACAGCACCCCTACCCATGAAACTTTTTACCGCAGGTGATGATGCCGTCACCGTGCAGCTTTCAAAAGGTGCATCCGCATATCCCTCGGGATGAGTACCGATTTTTTCACAGAAAAATGTGTCCACACGCTGCAGTGCCGCTTTTTGTTCTTCGGAAAGAACCTTTGGCATACTTTCAACAGTAGTACCTTTCGGAAAAGTTGTATAATTGATATGATAATATTTGCCCCATCCGTCATCGCCAAAACCGCCATATGCCACAATGCGGCAGGAACGGTTATATGAAATCGGCACATAACAATTCTTGCCACGGCCTGAATCATTGTACACAAGGCTCGGATATATGAAAGGCTCTTTAGTGCAGTTAAAATACTCACAAAATTCAAGATCAACGGTAGGCTCTTTTGCACCGTCAATATAAATCTTAACGTGTCCCGGTCCCGCAGTAGCAGACCAGATGCGGGAAATATAGCCCGGACCGTCCATTTCGGCAATCAGGCAACCGCCATCCTCGGTATCTGCGAGATACTGTCCGCCGTCTCCATTTGCCGCCCAGTTCAGATATTCTCCGTTTTCGTATCTTGACGCTCGGTCATATGATGTAAATTCTGCAGTTTTCTCCCCTGAATTGCCTACGCACAAATGGCGCGAAGTAATCATGCGGTTTACAAGGTCGAGATATGTGTAATGTGCCATAAAGAAACCTCCAACTGTCTTTCTGATTTCATGATAGCAAAACGACCGTTGTTATACAATATCCATTCTTGCTGATTTGATTTAACAATTCTTGCTGCCGCAAAGCTATTACGAAGAACACCTGTAACCGCAATTCAAGTGCTTTTTCTGTTTCATCCTTTTCTTTATATTAAAACGACCGCATCACCGAAATTGTATCCGGTAATACGGTCGTTTCTTTAATTATTGTCTTCTGTGTAGCATTGCGCGACATCTATTTTCAGCCGGGCAATATATCACAAGATTTTTAAAAAGTACAGAGGAAATTTCGACATTTAATTATGCGTTGCCAACCGCTAATTTCATAATACGGATCGCATCAGCGAGACCTACTTTTCCATCGCCGTTGACATCACCGTTTTCGATAGATGTCTTATTTACTACCTCTTTAATAAGTACAAGTGCATCAGCAACTGTAACCGTGCCGTTACCGTCTATGTCGCCTGTAAGAATCAATTTCGGAATTTCATCCTGTGCTACAAGAATTTCGCCACAGCCGGAGCACTTCTTACCCTCGGTAAGACCTACCGATGTGTATGTAGGTTCTACCGCAGGAATAATCTCCTCGGTATGTTCATGGAAAACCTTAAGTTCGGGACCGGTTCCATTTACATAAATCCACGCTTCGTCCTCAAGAAGACCTGCAAAAGTATCTTTTACAAGTAATGTTTCAAAAGTAACTTCTGTTGAGTATGCAGTGTTATCGTCGGCATATACGTTCTCTTTATCATTGTAATAGAAGATATTGCCATCGCCCACTGCACTTCTCCAAATGCCTACAGCCGGACCAACATAATACTGCTTATCAGCAACACTATCGGTGACTGCACCCTTGGTATACAGATTTTTAACTACATAATCTTTACCCTTAAGAAGGCCGCCAAGTATTCCGCCTACGAGACCTGCATCTGCATGGATATCACCGGTATTCATACAATTCGAAATAGCAATGGTGTCTGCGCCTGTTATCGCAGTGGCGCTTCCTACGATTCCACCCGCATACTTATCAGTTGTAGTCGAGTTGCCACTGTTCAAGCACCCCATGACTGTCGCCTTACATACAGCAGGTCTGGTTACCAAATAGCCCACTATACCGCCGGAGTGCACTTTCGCACTAATTCCCGCACGGTTTTCACATTCAGAAACACTTACTGTGGCATTTGCTCCGTCAGTTCCTATTTCTAACATTCCGACAATACCGCCAGCGGCGTCTCCTGCTGAAGTTACAACGCCGATGTTGGTTGCTTTAGTTACAGAAACAAGATCGGATGCTGAATTAGCATAAATATATCCGACAATACCGCCTGCATATTTAGCCGCAGAAACTACACATTCATTTGTTACATTGCTGATTTCAAGATAACCGGTAGTTCTGCCAACAAGTCCGCCGACGTTACTATACGAGGAACCGTTGATCTGACCGCTGATGGTAAGATTCTTAATTACAGCGGGATCTTGTGTAACACCATGAGCAACACCAAAGAGGCCTACATCATTAGCAGTACCTGTAATATTAATGCCACTGATGGTATGACCGTCGCCGTCAAATGTACCGGTAAAAGGAGTAGACGCATTACCGATAGGAGTTTGTGCAAGACCTGTAAGGTCGATATCCTTGGTGAGCTTGTAATCACCGCTCCAAGAAGTGGTGCCGTTCATAAGAGCCATAAACTCCTCGACAGTACCTATTTTTACAGTAGTATCGCCTGCCTCTGTATTGTAAACCTCAAACTCAGCAAGCTGCATACGGAAGCGGTTTCCATCGGTTGGCTTTGTGCGGAGCGAGGTTCCCTCAAAACGCACATAGCGAGCCTTTACAGCTTCACAGTTGAACACCTGCATCTCTATGATAGGAGCGGGATAATTGCTTTCGCTCAAAACATTTGTCCATGTTTCACCATCAGTTGAAACTGTTATAGTGAAATCACGTGGGAACATAACACTTTTTGTTC
>SVRG01000029.1 GCA_015064965.1 Oscillospiraceae bacterium | reverse complement strand
TCATCATTATAATAATCAAGGTAAACTTTATCCGCATACTGCGCACGGTAACTGCGTGGCGACATACCCGTTACCGATGTGAACACCTCGGTAAAATATGAAACACTGTCAAAACCGCACTCTGTTGCAATTGTAGAAATATTTGTATCCGAATTAACAAGTGCTATTTTCGACTTACAAACACGAATTTTACTGCGCAACGCACTAACCGAAATGCCGAAATACTTTTTTACAAAATGGCTTAAATAATAATAACTTATATTCAGCTCGCTTGCGATTTGATAAACTGTCTTCGTATCGGTGTAATGGTCTTCAAGATACTGCGTTATACGGGCGGCAAAGTGCTGTCCCTCTTTTTCATTTTCCTGAACTGCGGCATGCACCGTCGCTATGATAAGCGAAAGCAATTCAATATCGTCACTTGATTGGTCAAACTCTTCAATCAAAGCATCGAGTTTTTTGGAATCAAGACTATTACTGTTGATGCAGTTGACCGAGAAACGGTCAAAAACTTCCATTATTATATTCTTGCGATTCTCTTTTGCAAGTAATTCACTCGCAAGAGCTTTGTATTCAATGGACATATTACCACCCCCTTGCTTTCATACTACACCATATCACCTTGTAAAACTATAACAAATTTGCTTTTGTGAAAATACTTTCTCCAAGACTATGCGTGGGTAAACTGCGAAAAATTCCTTGATATCTTGATATATAGAAACGACCGCATCACCGAGTTGTATCTAGTAATACGGTCGTTTATTTACAACATTTTCATGACACTCCTCGCAATCGGGTGCCATATCACAAGGTTACGAACAAGTCCGTCAAAACTCATGAGAAAATGATAACATTCACCCGTTATATATCGTAACAAGGTGTTTGCCAACCGAAGCAGCAAACTTTAATGTTTCAGGAAGAAGTTCATTCGGGAATTTGTCTAAAAACTTAATAATTTCCAAAGTTAAATCTCCGGTATATTCTGCCTTTTTCAAAGATTTCATAATAGCTTCCCAATTCAGTTTACCCGTATACGGCAAAATATGTCTGTCTTCCATATAGTCATTATCCTGCACGTGCAACGCTTTTAATATGCCCGGGTTCACATCTTTAATAAAGTCTTCGGGTTCATATCCGGTCAATGCGGCATGACCAATATCCACACAGGCTACAACCCACGGAGAATTGATTTTTTCAACTATACTGTTTAATTCTTCGGGAGTTCCCAGTTTGCTGTTGAACCTACTTCTCTTCTTATCTCTGATAAACAGATTTTCTACAGCGATGTGAATGCCAAATTTTTCGCAATACGGAACTAAGCTTTTATAATATTCAATATTATACTCCTCAAAGTTTACATCTTCGGGAACGGTTATCGAATGTACTACTATATTTTTTGCGCCGAGAATCGATGCTGATTCCAAAGCACGTGTCAACCAAAGATAACTTTGTTCATTAATATTATTTTCCATGCCGTATCTAAAAGAGAACGGCTCATGCGCCTGATTGCAAATTATACCGACATCATCAAGATGTTTTCTTATTTTTTTTGCATATTCTTTATAGCCGTCACCTAAAACTTCTTCACAGTTTTTATCGTAATAATATGAATAATCTATTGCATCAAAACCCGCTTCCTTTGCTATTTCTATAGCCTTAAAGTCACCAAATCTTTGAGCAAGTGTGTATAATTCCACGGATAATTTCATCATTTAACTCTCCTTTTTCATTTCCAATTCAAGTATTTCAGAAAAATCATAAATATAATAATCCGCAACGCTTTTTATATCATTTATATAGTCTTCAGATGATAGATCATAAACACCGCACACCTTTATTCCCGACAATTTTGCGGTTTTGTCTGCATCATAATTATCATCAAGAAATAATATTTCGTCAATAGGTTTCCCTATCTTTTCAGCAGCCATTTTGTATATATTCACATCAGCCTTGGTAGTGTAAAAGTCATCACACGACCACACATTTGTAAACATATCATATATTCCGAGTCTTTTAAGGCAAACGTCCAGCATTGAATGCGGGCTTGCCGTCAAAATATTTAAATCCGCACCGTTTTCTTTTAATTTTTCCAACGTGCAAATAACATTCTTCTTGGCACCGATACGGTATTTATACTCCTCCAGTGCGTAAGTATTCATTTTGGAAACCATTTGTTCCTCGGGCATATCAAGACCAAGCTTTTTAAAGTATTTAGCCGTGCCTTTATATCCCAAAGGTGTAATTATTTTTATTATATCACTTTCAAAAGCAATATTGTTTTCCTTAAGTATTCTTAACATCACAGATACAAAAGTCGACATTGAGTCAACTAAGGTTCCGTCAAAATCAAATAGATATATCTTGAATTTCATTTTTCTCCTCCTTATTGAATACAAGTATATGGTACAGTATACCAAAGAATAAAACAATAACAAATTTGCTTTTGCAAAAAAATACTTTCGCTACCATAATTCTTCAAGTATCATCTTTCTGACCTTCACTTCCTTATTATATTAAAACGACCGCATCACCGAAATCATATCCGGTAATACGGCCGTTCTTTATTTGTTGTTTTCTGTGCTTCATAGCGCTGCACCTCCTTGCAACAAAGCACTATACCACAAGGTTTTGAGAAAGTCCAGTGGAAAACTGATTAAAAAATCAAATGACCCGACGTGGTACGCATCGTTGAGAGGCGTGTCGGGTTCTGTTATTATTATCATATGCTATCTAAAGAACCGTTCTCGTGTACACTTGAAATCCGGAAAGGCTTCCTTGGTTTTGTAATAGAGATTTGTGCTGCGGATACATGGGTATGTGCAAATTTGCTCAAGGAAAAACTCCTTGCAGCTGTCTAAATACATAAATGATGTTCGGAAAGTTTCTGTGAATTCATCTTCTGTCCTGTCCCACCATCTGGCAACTGCGAATCTTGAGATCTTCATTTTCTCTGCCGTTTTCGCTTTGGATAATCCGAGTTCCTTATACTGCTGTATTTTTCGGTATCCATCTAAAGTTACTTTCATTTACTTCTCCTTTCGATTTTATGAATATTAATTTAGAAAAATACTTTCATTAGGCATCAACTCCTTAAGTGCTTATATACAAAAAGACGGCTGCACAAAAACAACCGTCTTTTTTAATTGTTTAATTTATGCGACAACCGCTTTTAACAATCTCAGAACATCGAGCAGGGTGATTTTGCCGTCAGCATTCATATCGGCGTTGCAATCACTTTCATTTGCAACAGCTTTCAGCAAAAGAAGCACATCGTTTATCATAACTTTACCGTCACCGTCAATATCACCGAGAAGCATATCGGGTTCGAGCGGTGTTTCGGACGTGCTGAAAAGCACGGTGTGTTCCCTATCAAGCGATGCAGTAAAGCTGATCTCATAAACATCGCTTATGTTAGAAGCACCACTGTTTGCAAACGGTGTAACAGATGCGTCCTTTTCGATTTTTGTAACGGCTGCCGTGGCACCGTTTACAAGTGCACTTGTTATGGGGCTATCCGAATGAACACGCAAGGTGACTTTTCTTGCAGTGTAATCGGTTGCAAAGTCTCCATCTGCTGCACTCATGACAACTGTTGTAACATCACCGCTTGTTGAAACGGTAATATCTGTGGTTCTACTGTCCCCCTCAAGATATCCTTCGGTTGTACCATCATCCTCGTAGAGCATGGTGGAATCTTCTCCAAGACCGTAAATATTAAGTGCAAGGTTTTCAAAATCTGCACCGTTTAATGGAGATTCAACCTCAGTTGTAGGAATAACCGCACCTTTGCGTACATATATGGGGGACTGCTCCATACCTTTGGTTACGGTCAGAGTCTTAGGGCCGGTGATAACCTCACCTGTGAATATATCTATCCACTCGCCATCGGGAATGAATACATCTCTGCTTGAATTATCTTCCTCTACTATGGGTTCATAAGTAAGATAAAGCTGACCTCTGCCCGCCGCATTAAAGTACTCAACCTTAATTTCGTAGGTCTTTCCTTTTTCAAGTGTCTCGGAATTGTTTACAAAGGGTTGCAATATGTTTTCAGGAGTCCAACCGTCTATAAAGAGCTTTCCATCGATATAAACTCTTGTGCCGTCATCAGATATTACGCCGAGGCGACAGTCTGTATCGGGTGTAATACTTCCTTCAAATCGAATTGCATAGTTCTCGCTCTCAACCTCTGCAATCGGCGCAAGTCGATTCCAATAGAAATTAATCTCATCTACATCAATTTCTTTTACAAAGTGACCTTTGATTGTGCCGGCATCACGCATAGATGCATTTGTGCGATAGAAGCTTGCTTTGAGTCCGCTATCAAACCAGTCTGCAGGCACGGTATATGAGCCCTCTCCGCTTGCACTCCACATCGGCGCAACCAGAATATCATCACCGAGGAGATACTGCGTTACATCCTTTGCCTCCTCGTATTCGGGATAGTTAAAATCAAGGCTACGTGCGAGCGGCAGACCTGTTTCATAGTTTTCGAAGGCAAGCGCATAATAGTAAGGCATCAGATGATAGCGCATATGGAGATAATTCTTTATAATGCCCTCTGAATACTCACCATAGCTCCACGGGAAATGCTCATTTTCAAAGTCAAGAGAAGAATGCACTCTGCAAACAGGAGCAAATGCACCGAACTGCATCCAGCGAATAAACATGTTCTCCGAAACCGTATCATTGTTGTTAAATCCGCCAAGGTCGCTTGAAAGGTAAGGTGACGAACCAATTGCTCCCGAAACTACCATGTTCTCAAGATCACGGTAAAGGCAAAGCGGATCTCCAAAGATATCACCTGTCCACTGTATACCGTAGCGGTGACCTATAAGCGACGGTTTTCCACGAAGGAATGTGTTCTTTATCCAGTCGGTGTTGGAAAGCAGAAGCGTGCGGAGCGGATAACCGTCGCCTGCAGTTTCTACATGATACTTATGCATGGTATCGGTGTAAAGCACCTGACCTATGGTTCCGTTGTAAAGCACATCGTAATACGGCGACTGAAGTGTATAAGACCAGTTACGGTCATACCACCAACCGTCAAGACCTATTTTTACAAGCTTAAGTATTCCGTTTGTCTGCCACTCAAGCTCTGTCGGGTTTGTAATCTTTAACGAGGTTTTATGAGTGTGGTCATTGAAAAGCACGAGCACGCCTGCGTCGTTTGCGGCTTTAAGGAAGCCCTCCATGTCAGGGTAAAGAGTTGTGTTGACCTCATATCCTGTGCCGTCACCGTCATTGCCGTTTGTAGATGTGTTCTTCCACTCGGTGTCGATAACTATCATATCAAGGGGAATATTCCTTGTGCGGTATTCCTCAATCATTGCAAGCTTTTCATCGGCAGTGTATGTAGTCCACTTTGAGTACCACGAACCGAGCGTTTTTATATCCGAAAGCATGGTTCTACCCATGAGTTTTACAAAGTCGCTTCTTAGAAGCATTGCATCACCCATCGGCACAAACGCATACATATCGAGATTTTCACTTCTGCGCCAGCCGCTCATTGCATCGGTGTTACCTGTATAAGTAAGACCGCCTTCGGGAGGGATGATACCGTTATCAATTATAACAAGCGAATCAGGTGTATCCGAAGGCATAGGAAGTTCGGAGTACATAGCGTTTTTGCAGGATGTAAAGAAGTTGTAAACCTCGTTTTCGTTCTTGTCATAAATGCGTACATCCGTCGCCTTCTGACTGCCTTTTGGAATATTCACGGTGAGACTTTCGGTAGAGATAACTACTGTGTCTCCGATTGTGTCGCATACACAATATGTACCCGCAAACTCTTCTCTGCCAACTGCCATAAGCGTGTCAGCATCAACAAATGTTCCGTCTACGGACTCTTCGATACGCACAAGGCTATCGGAAAGAACAGTCAAGCGCAAATTGCCATTTGTATAAGTGTAAACTCCGTTTTGCAATGCAAGCAAATCGGTAGTTTTTGCAGTAGCAGAAGCGACAGGAGAAATTACATCTTCATTGTCGCCGTAACCTGCAAACTGCTTTGCGTAACTCCAAACCGCATCTTCCGACTCGGGATTTACAAAGATATTGAACTCTGTCATGCGAATTCGCGTTACAAAATCCGCATTTTCGCCGATAAAATCAAATCTTCCATCCTCAAGGTAAAGATTTGTCTTAAAATACATTACCTCGCTGCTTTGATTTCCAAGTGACAGCGTATGATAAACAGTAACATCGCCGACAACGTGTATGTCAGTGCCTGCAGGATAGATAAACTGTGAATCCGAGCCGCTTCCGGCAACAAGGTATTTCACATGGACATCCCCACCGATAGTAATATTTGCTCTGCCGCTTGATGTTACTCTGCCCTCAGCATGTGTAACCTGCAGACGGTGGAAGCCACGGATTGCATAATATGAACCGCTCTTTACAGTAAGCTTTGGATCCATGGTTGCAACATCATCCGTAAAAGCACCGTCACGGCAGCCGCCAGCAAGTGTAACTTTGGTATCAAGCACATCTTTTAAAAGGTCGCAGCCACGCATAGTGAGACCTTCACCCATTACGAGTTCATGACCTCTGCCTGTGATGTCGATATATTTACTTGTATCGGCAGAAGCGATTGTGATATTTTTAAACTCGGTATCACCGCTTAAGTGATACTGATATACTCCGTCAAAAAGAAGTGTTGCATTTTCGCCGTGAACAGTTACCTTTCCGCTGTGAGAAGGCTCAACAAATGCAGTTTCGGTAGAGTCCATAGCATGAATCGGAACGGTTACTGTGCCAACAAGGATAATCTCACCGCCGTCATCTCCAAGTGCATTGTATGCCGCAGTAAGTGAACCGAGTGCATTAGCAGCACTTGTGCCGTCGCCGTTTGACCCATCCGAAACATATACGGTGTCAAGCTCATTTGCAAGTGAATTTTTACATCTGTCGCATACATTGTTGCCGTCTGTATCTGTATGTGCTATATCATCGCTTACTGCTGTGCACGCACATACTGTATGACATCCTTGCTCACCGAGGAAGTATTCTGAGCCGAATTTACATTCATGGAAACATGCAAGCTCGGGGCTCTTGGGATTTACCCATTTGCCGTTTGTATTAAGCGTGTCAAATACGGATGCCGCATACTTTGCGGTATTAACCCACTCTTTGCCACTGCCTTTAAGGGCAGAATAGTTCGGCAAATGCGGCTTCCAGAGCATATAACCGCCGAAAGCACCTACATACTCGCCTGTAGCCGCAGATAAAACCGTGCCGCGAGAATAGCAGTAACCTATGCTTGCATATCCTTCTGTTCCTCCAACAAAGCCGCCAATGCGTTCTACGGAAGAAGAAACCTTACCTTCATTCAGAGAATCGGTAATACAACCCACATTTTTTGCCCAACCAACAACTCCGCCTACGCGCGCATCACCGCTTGTCACAGTAGAGGTGATAGTGCCCTTGTTTACACATTCGGTGATAATACGTGTTGCTACAGTGCTTGTTGCACTGTCAGAACCTTGAAAAATACCGACAATGCCGCCTACATTTTTTGTGCCGCTGACATTACCGTAGTTAATGCATTTCTCTATTTTCACCGTGCCTTTAAGCGCAGTTGCACCGACGATACCGCCCGCGCGCTCGTTAGTGCTTGTAAGCGTTATCGCTCCATAGTTACGGCAGTTTGTGATAAGCACCGTTCCGGTTGGCTCTACATATCCAACTATACCTGCCGCTTCTCGCACGCCTTTAATTTCGCCACGGTTAATGCAACCGCTTATTGTGAAATCAGTACCCTTGATACGGCCGACAATACCTGTTGCATCGTTTTTGCCCGAAACGGTACACTCATTTGTACAATTGATAACACTTGCACTGCCGTATGCAAATCCCGCAATACCGCCGACATCGTTGGCATTTTCCGAGCTTACACTTCCGCTGACGGTAAGATTTTTAACAGTGCCGCTAAGGACGCCGAAAAGACCGCTATACTGACCGCCGGAAATGCTTATGCCGCTAATCTTATATCCATCACCGTCAAAAGTTCCTTTAAACGGCGTACTTTCACTTGTACCGATAGGCTTTTGCAAAAGATTGCCGTTATAGTCTGAAAGGTCGATATTAGTAGTCAAGGTATATTCCGCAGTCCAATCTGCAAAATCTCCCTCTTTATTCATCAGTGCCAGAACATCATCCGCACTGTCAATATCTATTGCAGAAGCGGCAAAAGCCAATAGAAGTGCAAAAAGTAAAATACTTATAAACTTTCTCATATTTATGTTATTTCCTTTCTGAGAAGTGCGAATTTTTGCCGGTTTCGGTCTATACCGAAATTTGCGCCCGCCTTATGGCGCAAAAGGCACAAAAGTCGCAGTTTGAAAGATTTATCTTTCAAACTTTTCTCCTTAATGTTCGGTCAAAATCTCAAGAAGCGCATTTTTGAGTGTATCGCTTACATCAAGTGCAAATACTTCCGCAACCTTAGCAGAAGCAGGAGCATCGCTCGCAATAATTCTGTGAAGCTTTGCAAGTGTGTTTGCATTGGTTTCTTTCAAAGAAAGGAGCAACGCTTCGGCAGAGTTTACCACTTCGTTTTGCGGCAGTACCCCGTCCGTTATAACCGTAATTTTAACTTCCGAGTTCTCAGCAACTTCGATATTTTCTACAGTTACGGTATGCGTTTTTTCATCGTATCCGAATTCTTTAGCAGTAGAGCCAACCAAAACCCGTTTTGGCAGATTGAAAGCAAAGAAACTCAGCTTGTAGGTGCGCTTCCCCGGAACACCCTCTCCCGCTTTCGGCGAGCGAATAGTTAAAACCGACTCCTCCCCCCACGCAAATGAAAACTCTGTACGTGTAAAATCAATCGCAGCCTTAATTTTTCCGTTATCCTCTACCATTGTAAAGGCTCCGTCAGCGCCGCCGAAAACGCGGAGTTCAAGCGTTGTAGGATTATCGGTAGAGTTTGACAAACAACCATCCGCAAGAGGAATTACAGCCCCCGCCTTTGCAAAAACGGGAATTTTATCAAGAGGTCGATACATTTTGACGGTTCTCCCGCCACGGTAAATTCTGCCGTTAAAAAAGTCAATATATTTTCCTTTTGGCAACCACACCTTAACCGATGCAAGTCCGGTATTATCGTCCCGCTTTTTTGTTATCGGCGCGGCGATGAGGTGCGAACCGAACCAATATTCATTCTTCACGGTATAACTTTCAGCTATAGCCGCATCAACATGATACATCGGACGGATAAACGGAATACCCTCCTCGTGATTGCGAACCATCATTGTATAAATATAAGGTATCATACGATGGCGAAGGCGCATAAAGTCGGAAACTATCCGCTCCGCCTCATCGCCCCACTTCCACGGCTCCTTGGAAATATATTCATTGGGTGCGCTGTGAAGTCGGAATATAGGTGAGAAAACTCCGAGCTGTACCCAGCGTGTATAAAGTTCAGGACTGCGAAGCCCCGAAACAAAGCCGCCGATATCATGGCTCCACCAGGAAAAACCGACATTTGAAGCCGTTGCCGTAAAATACGGCTGAAAATCAAGGCTCTCCCATGAAATAACGGTGTCGCCCGAAAAGCCGATTGGATAACGATGGGAACCGATTTCGGCATAGCGGGAAAAATTGAGATGTCGCTTTCCATTCCGACTTCCGTCGATATAGTGACAGTGATTGAGCATCCACAAAACGTCATATCCCTTTTTCTTGGCGCCGCCCGGCTGTTGCCAGTCCATCCACCAAAAATCAACGCCGTCTTTTTCATACGGATGCAAAACCTTTTCAAAATAGCCTTCCATAAAATGCCGATCAGATGTATCAAAGCCAACTGGCTTATCATCCGGATTCTTGCCGGTAGCCTCGCACATATCAGCATACTGCTTTTCATCCGGCAAAATTCCTTCTCTGGGATGCAGATTAAGTGCGGTCCTGAGTCCTCTTGTATGCATATTGCAAAGAAACTGCTTGTAATCCGGAAACAGTTCTTCATTCCATGTAAAGCCTGTCCATTTTACCCTATCATCAGCACTTCTTGTAACATGCCAATCCATATCAACAATGCCTACCGAAAGCGGAATGTTTTTCTCGGCAAACTTGTCCATAAGTGCAAGGTATTCTTCCTGCGAATACTTGTGATATCTACTCCACCAGTTACCAAGAGCAAAACGAGGCAAAAGCGGAACCGGTGCAGAGAGTTTATAAAAATCCTTGATGCACTCCTCAGGTGCCTGAAAATATCCAAAGAAATAGAGGTCAATGCGCTCTTTAGTCACAGGAACCGGCCATCCGTCCTCACCTATAGCAATTGTCTTTGAATCATCAAGCACACTGTAGCCCATTCTTTGAGTCAGAAGCCCGTCAGGAAGTTCTTTTGAACCGTTCACACCGTCAAGCGTGCGAAGTGTTCCTCCAAGGTTATGCGGCAGCACTCTGCCATAGTACCAATACTTTGTCTGATATTGCTTTGTTGAAGAAAGTTCAATTTGCATTCCCGCATCGGAAAACTCTTTTTCATCGTACGTAAGGTGCAGGTATTTTGTTACAATGTGCAGATATCCGTCCTCGCGGTAGCTTTCAAACGAAGGAGTAGCAAAAGCCCGGTTGAACGCAAGACGTGTTGCTCTATCCTCAAAAACGCCGTCTTTACTGTATTCAAGTCTGAAAAGCCGCTCGGTAAGCACGGTTATGCGGTATTTGTCGCCTCGCACAACAAAACGCTCATCTGCTTTGGGGTTCATAACAAAAATAGAAGTATCGTAAATTGACATATCTGCCTCCATAATCTTTCTACTTTAATTATGACAGATATACACATATATGTAAATAATTGCTTTTAAGGAATGATTAAAGATTTTTCACATTTTTTAGGAATGTTCGACGTAAAATATATATAAAATAAAAAAATTTAACATCTTGACGAGCATGGTGACACATGATACAATCAAACCGAGGTGAGGACATGTTTTACCAACACTATCAGGATCAGTCAGAATATTTCAGAACAGGCAGATGCTATTGCCGTGACCACTTTCACAGAGCGATAGAGCTTATGTACTGTATAAAAACAGAAAAGCCTTTTTTAATTGACGGTAAGAATGTGCTTTTGGACGAAGGCGAACTTATTATAATTCCTCCGCTGAATGTCCATTCCACACCGCGAATAGAAACGCAAAAATCTCTTTGCGTAATACTGCCTGTCTCTTACAGTGACATTTTCGATCAATATACAAAAGGCAAACGGCTTGAAAGTCTTGTTGTTTCCGATAAAACAGTTGCAAAGGATTTATATGAGCACCTTTTGCAGCTTAAGGACTGCGACGATGCACTGTTAAAGCAAGGTATTTATACATATGTTCTCGCTAAAATTTTAAAAAACATAAAGCTTGCCGACATCGACAAAAGTAATGATACTCGCTTTTCGATGCAGATATTAACATACATAGAACAGCACTATGCGGAAAAGCTGACACAGGAAAGTCTTGCCGCTGCATTCGGATATAATAGAAATTACTTTTCATCTTTATTTAAAAAGCATGTGCATACAAACTTTTCGTCTTACCTTAATATAGTGCGTATTAACAAATCAATTGCCCTGCTCGACAAATATCCGATTGCAGAGGTCGCAGAAAAGATCGGATTTAGTAATGTACAATCCTTTTATCAAAATTTCAAGAAAGTAACCGGTAAAAACCCTCGCGAATATATAAAAAGCAGCAAAACCCGTTAAAAAGTGTATCCACAGTCATGGTATCATTAGCTTTTTTACCTCTGCATTGCCGTCTGTGCTATCCTCTAAAGGATTTATGTTTCCGTACCATAATTCTTCAAGTATCATATTTCTGCCCTTCTCTTCCTCATTATATTAAAACGACCGCATCACCGAAATTGTATCCGGTAATACGGTCGTTTCTATATTTACAATGTTTCTGTGCTTCATAGTGTCGCACCCCCTTGCAACCGGGCACTATACCATAGAGGTGAGGTAAAGTCCAGAGAAATTTTGATTAAAAATGATGTTTATAGCGCCTATAAAACAAGCCACCCCCTTGTTCGACAGTCATGGCGTAAAAATAGAAAAAACCTTGTAAATACAAGGCTTTTCATGGCTCCCCGGGCTGGATGCTCGCAATGTCTTGCTACGCAAGCCATGCAGAGTTTTGCAGAGCAAAACATCTGCCAGCGACATCATGTATCAACAATGTCTCGCGGGGCGAGACATACGAGTTTTTCTTTGACGGCTGAACACCATCAATTTGCTATCGCAAACCGAAAAACGTCGGTCATGCGCTCTACCGACGTAAGCTTTGGAGGACTATGGCGGCTGCGCGTTTCGCACGCTTCCGCATTTTTGCTTTCCAAGTACGTCGCTCTGCTCGGTAAATCTTGTAGCGCTAACTGCATCAAGAGACATCATGATTACTCATATATGCTTTATTATCTTTCACATAAAAATCAGCATATAGTACGCAGTTAATTGCGATAATCTAATAGAAAAACACCGCCCGATGGACAGTGTTTTTCTATTAGATTAACCTTGGATCGGTATCATATACAATGCAGTTCCGGGAGCCTCTGTGTTTGCAATAATCATCACAGTCTCTTCATCAACAACGGTGAAAACGCCATAGTATGTATAGCCTTCAAATGCCATGTAGAGAACAACATTCTCCTCAAGAGCCTCATAGGTGCCTTTGAACTCGGTCTCGCCATTAATCATGCTGACAACACCGGGAGCGTCAAAGAGAAACATAAAGGTGCCGCCGCATGCGTTGAGAACCGCATCAAGGTCTTCCTGTTCCATCTCTACGCCATCGATCATGCCGCCTGAAAGCTCCCATGCAGTGTAGGAAACGTCCGGAATCTCATATGCATCAAGATTTGCAAGTGCTTCAGGGAAAGCATCTGCTGCCTTAATTGCGTTTTCGATATCTGTCTTTATTCCTGCAAGAACTTCTTTAGTGGATTCAAACCAAGCCATGACTGCATCGAGTTGCTCATCGGTAAGTGCGTCGCCGTTTTCAAGCGTAGTGCCGTACTCGCTGAGTAAATCGGACAACTGATTCATAGTGTCGATAAGTTCTTCGCTTATATCGTCCTTGTTTTCATTCAAAAACGCAGCAACCTCATTGAATTGCTCACTTACGCTGTTGAATCCCTCTTTCGCCTCAACAAGCTTTGGGTTTTCGCCGCCGCACGCTACCATTGAAATAAGCAGCAAGAGGGCGAGCATTGTGGAAATTAATTTTTTCATTTTTTGTTTTCCTTTCTTTTATAAAAATTTGTTTTATTAGTGTTTATTTAAGAAGTGTTGCTGTGCTTGTTGCTGCATCCCATGAAATATGTTCGTTGGCAACACCAAGAGCATTTGCAATGGCACGAACGGGCAAATATGTTCTGCCGTTTTCGATAATTGCAGGAGAATCAAGTTCTACCTTTCTGCCGTTAACAGTCATATAAGGCTGACCGATATTAATTACTATCGTTACACCGTCGCCGAAAAGTCGCGCTTGTTTCATTTCTGCAATCCATACGATATCCTTGTTGGCAACTCCGAAAGAATTTGCAAGAAATCTTACAGGCAAAAGTGTACGGTTATTACGGTTGATGGGAGGCGCGTCAAGAGTTACAGCTTGTCCGTTTACATAGGCAGTAAGAGAGCCTAAAGTAAGCTTTACATTTGTATGCGCAACAAAAACGGGCAAAGTATAATCCGTCGCAGGGCGTTTACTAGTCGCCTCGGTAATTTGAACAACGTTGGAGTTTTGATATCCACCGATGCGCGCCACAACACTTGCCGCGGTTTCTCTTGGGTGAATAGCTACCATCCACATCGATCCGTCGGTACGCTCGATAAGGCAAACGCGTCTATCGGCAAAAGACCAAGTCGCAACAGAAGGAAGAAGAGGGAGCGAAACGTCCTCAAGCATATTATATGCGCAGAAGAGGCCTTCCTCGCGGCGCATTTGACCAAGGCTTGATACTTTCACGGGCTCAAACGCGCGGTCGCTCGTGTAACTCGGGTCGTTGTCGTATACGTATACGATGCCGTCAGTTCCTCTGAAACCTACGTTTGTTTCGCACATATACTCGGGGTACTTCATAACGGGCGCGCCGAGTTCGTTAACCGTCATAAATCCGACTCTGCTGATTCTGTATATGTTTTTGTCGCAGTAACGTGCCACAATTCCGTAAGGATTCGGCTCGCCTTCTACCTTGATACCTACGAAATTGCCGTTGTTAGAACTGCTGTACATCGGGAAAATGCGCTCTACAATACCAATCTCGCCAAAGTTTTGCAGATGGTGCAAACCAAAGCCGTAAAGCGTACCCTTCTTGTCAACTACAAAGCCGGTGACGGTATCATTGTTGTTGATGTCGTTGTCGGATACCTTGGAAAGGAACTCGTGCGGGAAGATACGTACGGGATCGGTACATATTTTAACAAGACTCAGTTTGTGTACGTATTTTTGAATGAACTGTCCGTTTGCAAATGCATGCTCATCGTATGCCGCGGAGATAAGCGTAGACTCCCAGCGGTAGAATACGTGGTTTTTATCCATAACTCCGCAGGAAACGACCATTGCGCCGTTGTCAAGCATCTTTTGCAAACCTGCGGCATAGCCATCGCCCCCCGCAAGATAAGTATATCCGAGATAGAACGAACCGTCACTCTTGAGCACGCCGTAAACAGTGCGGTCATAGTACTCGTCAAAGTCAACAACGTCAGTCGCGGCAATATTTCCGTCGAACTGATAAAGTATGCCGTCGTTTGTAAGATAATAGTCCTGCGTCATCTTTTTAACGTTGATGGCAATAGTTGCAAACTCAAACTTTGTAGAAACGCCATAGAGTGTACCGTCTTCAGTAAGAAGAAGGCGCTGAGTGTAACCGGGACTTATGATATGCGGATATGCAGCATGCGACACAACGTTTTCAACCTTGTTGATTACTGCAGGTTCGATACCGTCATCGGCAAGACCTATCTGATAATAAGTACCGTCAGGCGTGATAAATTCATCATCGTCAATAATAATATTGGTATCATACCTTTTCTCACCGACAAGTTCCTTATACTGTGTGAACTTATATGCATCATACTGATCGATATTATCCTCAGTAATGGTGAGAAGCGATTCGACGGTAGCCTTGTTAGTTACGTAAGCGTCTACTACATCAATATACGTTCTCTTCTTTCCGGTTCTTGCATCGTCACTTTCGGCAAAGATAGTATTCTGCAGCGAAAAGAACAAAGAAGCGTCTCTGCTTGAATTACGAGAGTAAGTCAAGAACTCGCCCTCTGCGTTAATTGCAAGAATAATGCACGCAGGGGATACCGTGCGAACGAAATTCTTGTCGGCATCGTACATATCAACCGAAACAACAATAGTATCCTTGCTTAAGAACGGGAACATCGAAGTTCCCATTTCGCCCTTCAAAATTGCATCGTACTTATCTTCGTCAACCATACCAAGCTGGTCAAAGGCGATAGCCTTGCCAACCGTTCCGTAAGTGCCGAGATAATTTACTTTAAGAAAATGTCCCTGATAGTCTGAACGCTTAAAATTAGCATTAAATGCAGTCGGATTTATCTCATTATAATACCGTGTACCGAGGTCAATATGAACAGTAGAATCTACACCGTTTCCAACGTAAGACCAAGGGAGCGCCGAATATACCTGCGCAACGGGAATATAGCGGTTGAAAAGTGAGCCCTGCGAGCCATCCACGTCAATAACTCGCGGTAAGCGGTCATACTGCTTTTGGAATAATACCGTGCGCTTAACTCTATACTTTTCGATAGTTGCAGTAATGGCAATATATCCCTCTCTGGTAGTTGTGGCAGAAATCTGCTTGTGCTTATTAAGTGTAATTTTACACGTTGTGTTTGGCTCCACCTTTTCTGCAGTCTTTAAGAGCGCCATTACGTCATCTTGTGTAAAATCGTTAGTGACCTCTTTTTTTGCTAACTCATCATTCCACTTTGCCTCAATATCAAGTGCAAGCTGATTTGCGCTTCTCTTATACGTAAACGTAGGGAGATTTTTTGCATCTATACGGGGAGTATATCCTTTTCCCGATTCCTTCATTGACTCGGGGTCCATCGGCATATAAGAAGTATACCCTGCTTTATCTTTTATGGTTATGTATCCCTCTGCTGCGGCATCTTCCATAATGACAAAATCACGCTTGTCGGTACTGAAAGAGACATCGGCAATAGCAGTATCACGGGTGGCAAAAAGCTGTACCCAATAATCGCACCACTGATTTTCTTCGTTATAGTAACGGTAATATCCGATACCGATATATTTCATTTCCTCGCGTAAAATGTTTGCGCGGTGACCGGGACTGTTCATCCAAGAATTTACAACTTGAGCAGGAGTCATTGCACCCTTTTGCAAATTTTCAGCATTTCCTCTTGGATTGAAATTATTTACCGTGCCAAATACCGTATAATAATTGGTTTCATTAGGACGTGTGTGCGAATAAAGCTCTGCAAGTTCGTGCTCACGAATATCGCAAAGTTCTTGAAGTTCAGGAAGCATGCTGAGCGCCTCAAGTCCTTCTTTTGCACGCTCAACGTTAACAAGACGAAGAACTTCCCACTCAAATGAGTTTACAGAAAGATTTTCATCTTCGGGGAGTTTGCCCGCTTCTTGTACAACAAAATAATGATATACAAAAGCGTGCGAGTTATCCTCCGCTATTCTGCTGATTACCGAGCCGTGATTGTTTACACGTATATCGGCTTTATCGCTATGTGAAATCTTCATTTCCTGCTCGGTGGGATATACGTGCACTTCGACACCGTATTTTCCACCGTGTGCAAAAAGCCCCTTTTGGTCAAAATCTCCAAACCAGCTAACCTCGGTGGCTTTGACACCCTCGGTGAGAACAACCACGTCTTCAAGCGTGCACGGTTTTTCACCTACTCTGGGTTCGGGAAGTATAAGTTCGATTTTTTCGATTAATTCTCCATCTTTTGCAAAGACTGCCAGTGAAAGAACCGCAAATAACATGCATATGCAAAAAATGATGCTTAAAACTCTCTTCATATTTATATTTTCCTTTCAGAAAAATTTTCTCTATCGCAGTTTATATTCTTTTTATTTGAAAGTTCTGTAAAGAAATGTAACAATCTGTCCTCTTGTGCAGGTATCATTCGGAGAAAAAGTATTGTAGCTTGTTCCGCCCGTTATATTATTCACATATGCCCAACATACCGCCGTGTTAAGAGAAACGTCGCTTGCAGGAACATCATAAAACTGATTTATCTGATCCGATTCGGGTGAACCGGCACTTATATAAAGATAAATAACCGTTTCTCCTCTTGTACAGGGGGTATGGGGCGATAACTTGGTATTTGATACAATACCGTTCTTATACGCCCACAATGCCGAATCATAGAAATAGTCGGATACCTTCACATCAATAAAGGGATTGTTTATTTCAACCTTCGGTGAACCTACCGCACGCCAGAGGAACGTTAGAATCTGCGCTCTTGTACACTTTTCGTTGGGAGAGAATTTGTCAGGTGCAGTACCGTTGGTGATGCTCTTGTCAACAGCCCACTTTACAGGCTCTGCAAACCAATCGCTTGTTTTAACATCCGTGAATTTTCCAACGATACTTTCTTTTTTCACTACAGCATTCGGAACCGCCTCTGTAGGATTCCATTTAAGAACTGGTCTGCCAAGAGCTGTGCTGTTCTGCCATGCTTCGCCCGACACCTTGGTGCCGCCCTCTGTTGCACAACCGACAATATATTTTGCGGGATTTGCATCTGTGTAAATCGCACACCATTTGTTTATAATATGATTAGCTCCATCAGCCGTCATGGAATGACAGGTAAGATTGCCTGTATTGTAGCTTCTGTAAACGTAAACGTCCCAGCCTGTGTAGTGAATAATTCCCGAAACGCCGTTTCCTGAAAGATTTCCCGTATTATAGCAGTCATAGAAGGAATTAGTACCCTCGGGTAACCGCCCTTGGACGCTGGGTACCTCAGAGAGTTCAGCCTTTACGGCAATGCCTGCCGCAGCATAGTATGTCGCATTTACAGAACCCCATTTATCGGCATACTGTTCCACGGTGATATTACCCTTGTTATAGCATTCCCTTATCTGTGCATGTGAAACTGTTGCCGCTATTCCGGCACCGTATGCTATGCCATCCTCCGGCATATTTACATAAATATCAGAGGTGTTGTAGCAACGGGTAAAGTTGCCGTGGTGATTTCCTACAAGTCCGCCTACCTCGACACTCTTATTTTGCGAAGCTCCGTTTACACTGTAATCATTGCCCAAGTTTACACTGATATTGCCGCCTGCACTGAAGCAGTTTTCAATGTTTCCCTTTGTTACAAGAGCTGCAAAAGAGCCTACGCAAAACGATATGCTCGGAGGGATAGTACCATATTCAATGTCGATGGTATGATTTATAATACCGAGGTTTTTTATTACGGTTCCATTTGCATTTACTCTGGCGAAAAGTCCGTAGTATCTGACGTTTGAGCCTTCCGTCATATAGAGAGCAACGTCATGTATTTTTATTGTCATACCCGAGATAACGTGTCCGTTTCCGTCAAGGCTTCCCGTAAATACAACACTTCCGACGTGCGCCTTATTCCATTGGTCTCCCATAGTACCGCCGTACGCTTCGGTTCCGCCGATGGGAACCCAGTTGCCCCATGCAGAAAGGTCGATATCAGCAATTAGTTTATAGTGCTTGTCTGCACCGAATCTTATAGAGTTGAGCTGATCTGCAGTCTTGATAAGATACGGATCTGCCACAGTTCCGCTACCGCCCTCAAAGGTAAAAGGGGTTTGTTTTATTTTACCGGGGACTTTGTCGGTAGTAACACGCTCTACGGGCTTTTCCTCAGGCTCTTCTTTGGGTTCTTCCTTAGGTTCCTCCACAGACTTTGCCGTTGCCTTAAAGGTACATTTGGCAACTGCCTCTTTACGGTCAGCGGCAACACTTACAAATTCGCCCCCTCTGCCGTCTATCATGGGATAATTCCCATATTCATTCAATATGTAGTGGTTGGGATAGCTGTCCTTTATACGGAAAGTGATTGATACAGTATATTGCTCGCCCTTTATTGCAAGACCTTTTGCATCAAACTTACCGTCCCACGTTACCTTGGTTACCTCAATCTTCTTTTCGTCTGTCGTTGCAGTGCTTGTAGGTACACTTCCTTCCTCGGGACGGATAGGTAAATAGAATCTAAAAGATGATATGGAAGTCATTCCGTAAAATTGGTCTTTTACAAGTGTGTCAAAGGTATAGGATATCTCAGCCTTGCGTTTATCGTCCGATATGTTTCCGAGAGTTGCGTTTTTGCCGTTCACTTGCGGTCCTGATGCGGTGGCTTGAATATGCTTGTTTTCGCCGCGCTTAAGTTCAATATTTACCTTTACAGTATATTTAACGCCTTCCTTAAAGCGCCCTTTTTCATCCAGCTCTCCTTCCCACTTGGTTCCGCTGACAAAGGCCTCCGAGTTGCTGGACAGGGATGCCGAGCCCGGCTTTTTCCCTATCTCGGGTTCATTGACCATAAGCTTGAATTCGGTTGCTGCCGTAACTGCAAAAATGTTTAACGGAATTACCGACAGCCATAAAACAGTTGCCAATACAATACAAACAAGTCTGCTAAGCTTTTTCATTGTTCATTCCTTCTTTCTTTATCAATAACTTTATCTCAACTCATCAAGTATTTCATCAATCGTCTTGATGATGTAAAATGGGATAAAAACAAATGTGCTTTGCGCTTGTTTTACTTCAGCATTGTTGTAAATGCTTTTGTCTGCAACTTTCTCTTTTTAGTAAGCTCTGCTTCAAGACATTTAGGGCACTTTGTAAGCGTAGTTGATCGGCTTCTAAGCTGCGTCTGCCACGAATGACCTTTTTCGCATTTCCACCAAACAGGCAATGAACTTGTATGACTGATTGTTTCCGGGGTGAACGGGAGATTTTTTTCATCGTCCCATTCTTCTAATAAATACCCCTTTCTTTCCTTAATGCAATAATCCTTCAGTTTCAAATTTATCCCCCTTCACATCTTGAAAATTAGATATTCTATGCTATAATGAATATACACCGTCCATCAATGGGCGATGCAAGTGTTTTTGAAGATTTTTCTAAATTTTTCTAAAATATTTATTTTATACTAAATTTATTTTATACTAAAAACGAGGATTGTTTATGAATAATAACAATTTGTTTTCTATCGGCGAGATAGCAAAAGCTATTGGAATCACAAGAAAAATTATATTGAACTATGAAACAAAAGGTCTTATTATTCCGGACAAAAAAGACGGCACTACGGGTAACAGATATTACACTATTGATACCTTTACACAAATCCGAACAATCCGTGTATTTCAGGACTTAGGGCTGTCGCTTGACGAAATAAGAGCATATTTCAACGGTACAACAGA
>SVRG01000028.1 GCA_015064965.1 Oscillospiraceae bacterium | reverse complement strand
CGGTTCAACTATTACACAGCAGCTTATTAAAAACGTAACCGGGGATAATGAGGCTACAATTCAAAGAAAGGTAGAAGAAATTCTTCGCGCTCTGAACCTTGAAAAGACAATGGAAAAGGACCAGATTCTTGAACTGTACCTTAACATCGTTCCGCTTTCTCAAAACTGTATCGGAGTTC
Source organism: Oscillospiraceae bacterium (assembly GCA_015064965.1). GTDB lineage: Bacteria > Bacillota > Clostridia > Oscillospirales > CAG-272 > UMGS902. The sequence continues at coordinate 20,597 of SVRG01000028.1, read as the reverse complement.
GCGCGGCAGCCGAAACTTATTTTGGCAAGGAGCTTGACGAGCTTACGTTGGTTGAATGTGCAGCACTTGCTTCGATAACTAAATACCCCACAAAATTTGACCCATTTCAGCATCCCGAACACAATAAGAAACGCCGCGTAGACGTTCTTTATGAGATGAAAGATCAGAAACTCATATCCGAAGAAGAATATAACGCGGCAAAGGACGAGGAACTTGTTCTTAGAAGCTCAAATGATACTGATACTATAAAAACTATTGATACAGATAAAGTAAATTCTTGGTATGTCGATACACTTATTGTGGATGTTCGTAATGATCTTATGGATAAATACGGACTTTCAAAACAGGTCGCAAGTAATATGATAAACTCTGGCGGTTTATCTATTATTGCAAATATTGATCCATTTGTTCAGAATGCTATGGAAGAAGTATTCTCTGATGAATCCAGTTTCCCGGAAACAACCGGCGGTATTCCTGCCGAGGCAGCCATGGCTGTAGTGGATCCCTATACCGGGGACCTGCTTGGCGTAATAGGCGGACGCGGTGAAAAACGCGGAAATCTGATATTGAATTATGCTACACAAACAAAGCGCGCTCCCGGATCTTCACTCAAACCACTTTCTGTGTATGGTCCTGCGCTTGAAGAGGGGATAATTACTTACGGTTCGGTATATGATGATACGCCGCTTATGTTTAACGGTAAAAACCCTTATCCTAAAAACCTTCCGGATACGTATCGCGGATTAACTACTATAAACAGTGCAGTAGAGCGCTCTGTAAATACTGTAGCAATGAGGGTGCTTGAAGATCTCACGATTGATGTTTCTTTTGATTATCTTACCAACCGCCTTGGATTTGATTATCTTATAGAGTATGCAGAAACATCCGACGGTCAGGGATATACCGACAAAGGTTTGGCTGCTCTTGCACTAGGTCAGCTCAACTATGGCGTTACTGTGCGAGATATGGCGGCTGCATACACTGCATTTGCTAACAGTGGCAAATTCTCAAAATGTAATTCATACCTCAGGGTTGAAGATAGTGAAGGTAATGTGCTGCTTTCAAACGAGGGCGGTGCAAATGGTACCGAGCAGCAGAGCATTGTATTCAGCGAACAAACTGCCTATATCATGACAAGAATGATGTACAATGTTGTAAATGCGAAAGAGGGAACTGCAAGACGTGTTTCTTTGCGCCAGAAAGTGGATGTTGCCGGAAAAACAGGTACTGCTGGTAATGACTATGACCGCTGGTTTGTAGGATATACACCGTATTATGTGGGTGCCACATGGTATGGATATTCGTATCCAAAGGTTATTGGCAGCAATGTTTCAAATCCTTCCGTTACTTTGTTTGACCTTGTAATGACAAAATTGCATGAGGATATTATTGCGGCAGCGGAGGTAAGTGATACTGATGATATCGTGCTGAAAACATTTGATGATAAAAAGCCAGTTGATATCATAGAATGTGAATACTGCAAAGACTCCGGTCAAAAACTTTCAACCGCATGTGCGCTTGACGCTCGCGGCGACAGAACGGATACAGGATATTTTACAAGAAGCTCGCGCCCTGCTTCGCCTTGTACCACTCATATCATAGTTAATTATGATAGTACAACAAAAGCGGTTGCACATGAATACTCAAAGAGCACCTATAAAGTTGGATTGATAAGAGAGAGCAAGCGCGCTTTCCCATATCAGATTACTGTTGAGGATGCCCAGTATGTATACCGTGATTTGCCGTATAATGTGCGTCCCGGCGGATGGTGGGGAGTTCCTTTCTTCATTAATTCAATACCTGAGGGAACATATGTTGGTTCGTCTAACGTAGAGAATCAATTTAACCGATTCAGCTATGAGAACTACGATTTTTCAAGATTTGATCCTCCTGCTGAAACAACTGCGGCGACAACTACGCCGACAATTACGCCGGATGAAACTATTCCGCCTTCAGGACCTGAAAACACTGCATACGAGGGTTGACAAGATTTTAGATTTTAAGTATAATTATACTGTAAAAGTATTATTTGTAAAGGAGATAAACCAATGAACACTTTTAGCATTAAGCTTTCGACTATTGAAGACATTCGTAAGTTTGTTGAAATCATTACAAGACTTGACTATGATGTAGACCTTTCTTCGGGAAGATATGTAGTAGATGCAAAATCCATTATGGGTATTTTCAGCCTTGACCTTATGAATCCAATTCAGCTCACAGCTCATACTGAAAATACAGATTCCCTTAAGGAAGAACTTGCAAAATTTATAGTAGCATAAAGTAAAAAAATCTCCGCTAAGCGGAGATTTTTTTATTCTGTAATATATTCAGCCTCGCCGGTACCGTTTACAAGTTCTTTTGTAATAATTACCTTTTTGAGGTTTTCCTTAGAAGGAATTTCAAACATGATAGGTGTCATGAAATTCTCCATAATAGAGCGGAGTCCGCGTGCGCCGATATTTCGCTCTATTGCAAGCGTTGCTACTGCTTCGCAAGCACCTTCGCCAAATTCAAGTTCAACACCGTCGAGCCCGATTAGTTTTGTATACTGCTTTATAATAGCATTTTTAGGCTCGCGAAGAATTTTTACAAGCGCCGAATCATCGAGACTTTCGAGGTCAACAATTACAGGTAAACGTCCAACGAGTTCGGGGATAAGGCCATATTTTACAATGTCATGAGAATTTACGTCTTTGTAAATACCGCGGTCAACTTTTTCTTGCTTTTTCTGTATATTGCCGCCAAATCCCATGGTTTGTTTGCCTTTTCGTTGCTCGATTATCTTGTCAAGACCGTCAAAAGCGCCACCGCAGATGAAAAGAATGTTTTCGGTATGAATCTGTATAAAATCCTGGTTGGGATGCTTACGTCCGCCCTGCGGAGGAACATTTGCCACAGTACCCTCAAGGATTTTTAAAAGTGCCTGTTGAACACCTTCGCCCGAAACATCACGTGTAATCGAACGGTTTTCGCCTTTTCGAGAAATCTTGTCGATCTCGTCAATGTAAATAATTCCTTTTTCAGCGTTTTCAATGTTAAAATCGGCAGCTTGAATAAGGCGCAGTAGGATATTTTCGACATCTTCGCCTACATAACCTGCTTCTGTGAGTGTGGTGGCATCTGCAATTGCAAAAGGAACCTTAAGTGCTTTTGCAAGGGTTTGCGCAAGGAATGTTTTTCCGACACCGGTAGGGCCGAGTAAAAGAACATTGCTTTTTTGAATTTCGATATCATCACTGCTCATTTTTTCGCGATAAATAAGACGTTTGTAATGGTTATAAACCGCTACAGACAGAACGCGTTTTGCCTCATCCTGCCCGATTACATACTCATCAAGGATGGCTTTGATCTCGGCAGGCTTGGGGAGTTCGCTCATTGCAAGATGTTGAGCTGACTCTTCCGCTACTTCTTCGGGAACAAGATCATCTATAAAATTTGCACAAGTCATTATGCAATCATTGCAAATAGCGACACCTTGCTTTGCGGCAGGGATAAGAAAATCTATTTCACGTTCGCTCCTGCCGCAAAAAGAGCAGCGAAGCTCTGTTTCGTTGTTGTTGATTGACATTATTCTCTCCGTTTAAGGTCTTTTTGTTATTACTTTGTCAACAAGACCATATGCGCAAGCTTCTTCTGCATCCATAAAGTTGTCACGGTCTGTATCGCGTTCAATTTCTTCAATTGGCTTGCCGGTATTGTTTGCGAGAATTTCATTAAGCTTTGCTCTGGTTTTGAGAATGTGTTCTGCGTGAATTTTGATATCGCTTGCCTGACCGCGTGCGCCGCCGAGAGGCTGATGAATCATGATAACGCTGTTGGGAAGTGCAAGACGTTTTCCTTTAGCACCGGCAGAGAGAAGGAAAGCACCCATTGATGCCGCCATGCCCATGCAAATTGTAGAAACATCACACTTGATAAAGTTCATAGTATCATAAATTGCAAAGCCAGCGGATACAGAGCCACCGGGACTGTTAATGTAAAGTGAAATGTCCTTATCGGGATCCTGTGCTTCAAGATAAAGCAACTGCGCAACAACAAGTGAAGCGGTAGTGTCATTTATCTCATCGGTAAGCATTATAATTCTGTCATTGAGCAGTCTTGAATAAATATCAAAAGAGCGCTCACCTCTGTTGGTTTGTTCTACGACCATCGGTACAAGTGCCATACTAAACATCTCCTTTTTAAAAATATGAATAGAATAATAAGGCGGGTAACATATGTACCCGCCTAAAGTATTTATTTGTCTTCAGTCTTCTTTGTTGTAGACTTCTTTGCAGCAGGTTTCTTTGCGGCAGGCTTTTTTGCGGTTTCGCCTTCAGCCTTTGCAGTGGTAGATTTCTTTGCGCAAGTCTTCTTTGCTGCGGGCTTTTCATCATCGCCTTCTGCTTTTTCGGTAGCCTTCTTAGCAGATTTCTTAGTGATAACGGCATTAGCCTTTACAAGATCAAATGCCTTCTTTACAGAAAGGTCAGCGTTGATATCTTCTCTTGCGATAAGCTCCTTAACCTTTTCTGCTTCCATACCGTAGCTGTCAGCGATTCTCTGATACTCTTCATCAATTTCAGCGTCGGTAGCAGAAAGCTTTTCGATTTTAGCAATGGTTTCAAGAGCAAGACGCATCTTAACCTGCTTTTCAGCCTGGGGACGCATCTGCTTGCGAAGATCGTCAAGTGTCTGACCGGTGTACTTGAAGAAAGCAGCGAGGTCAAGACCCTGCATACGAAGTCTGTTGTCGTAGTCGCGAACGAAGTTTTCGGTTTCAATTTCGAACATAACTTCGGGGATCTCAGCTTCAAGAAGTCCGAGTACTGCTTCATAAAGCTGGTCATCAACAGCGAGTTCTGCGTCTTTTTCACGCTTCTCGGTGAGTTTTGCCTTTACATCGGCTTTATATTCATCAAAAGTGTCAAATTCAGAAACATCTTTTGCGAATTCATCATCAAGCGCGGGAAGTTCGGTAACTTTAAGACCATTGAGCTTAACCTTAAATACAGCGGGCTTTCCGGCAAGTTCTTCAGCATGGTAGTCAGCAGGGAATTCAACAGTAACGTCAAATTCTTCACCAATCTTTTTGCCAATGATCTGATCTTCAAATCCGGGGATGAATGCGCCGGAACCGATCTTGAGGTTGTGACCCTCTGCTTTGCCGCCTTCAAAAGCTACACCGTCAACAAATCCTTCAAAGTCGATGTTTGCGATGTCATCCTTCTTTGCAGCGCGATCGGCAACTTCAATTTCGCGGCTGTTACGTTCGCGAACAGTTTCGATTTCCTTCTTAACATCAGCGGCAGTAACGCTCTTTACATCTTTTGTAACAGCGATGCCCTTGTAGCCTTCAATTTTTGCTTCAGGCTTTGTGGTAACAGTGGCAGCCATAGCTACGCCGTTGTCGTCAATGGAAACTACATCAAATTCGGGCTGACCGATAATGTCAAGTCCTGACTCCTTAGCTGCTGCTTCGAAAGCAGAGGGGAGACATTCGTTAATAGCTTCTTCATAAAATACGCCCTTTCCGTACATCTTTTCGATGAGGTGGCGAGGAGCCTTGCCTTTTCTAAAGCCGGCGATGTTTATGTTCTTTGCATTCTTTTTGAAAGCTTTGTCGTTTGCAGCATCGAAATCAACTTTATCGATCTGGAACTCAATTACATAAACGTTTGTTTCTTTCTTTTCGACTTTCTTAAAACTCATTTTAAGTGTCCTCCAAAAAACTTCATAGTTGCACAATCTTTATTTTACTTCTTTAAATATATAAAGTCAAGATGTTTTTTAAATAAAATGGATAAAAAGTGCCAATTTAAGCGATTTTTAATCGAATTCGGGTGGGAAAATCACTCGCGGGACAAAGTTAAGATAATCTGCCGATATGATTGCAAAACTTATACCGTCATGCTCAAAGTGTGCTGGAGAAGAGTATGCACCGTGAATATGGCCGAAATAGCATTTTTTGATTCCGTATTCTGTTAAAAGCTCCATCAGCGGTTCGCACACTGTTCCATTCCAAACGACGGGGAAGTGCAAAAAGCAGAGGATGGGCTTGTTGGTACTTTCGGAAAGGGCTTTCGCTTCTTCAAGACTAATTTTTAATCGTTGAGCTTCTCGGTTTACTATTTTGTCAAAATCGGTGCCTTTGGGAATGTTTGAAACGGATTCATCGTAGAACCAACCGCGAGTTCCGCATATAATATAATCTTCAACTTCAAACGCACAATTATATAAAATCTTGATAGTAGTAATGTTGTGCTGATTGAAAAAGTCGGTGATTTTTTTCAGCGTTGCCCACCAAAAATCATGATTACCTTTGCCAATATATTTTGTACCCGGTAAACTGTCAATAAATTTAAGATCTTCAAGTGCTTCGTCAATTCCCAATGCCCACGATATATCGCCGGGAATTATTACAGAGTCTTCGGGTTCAACGATGGCGCGCCAGTTTTTTTCAAGCTTTTCTACATAACCGTGCCAACGGTTTCCGAAAACGTCCATTGCCTTCTCTTTGCCTACTCCGAGAGAAAGATGCAAATCGGCGATTGTGTATAAAGACATGTATCTTCCTCCTTAGTTGTTTATATGAATATATAAATCAGTCAGCGAATGACATCACATCTGCAGGCATATCGGTAGCGTTTATAGTTTTGGTAAAGCGAATTTCGCGTTTGTCAATTTCTGCAAGCGGTGCAGGAATATCGGTACCGGTATATGCAGAAAGCTCGGTAAGAGCAGAGAGCTCGTCAGTAGCGGTTTTGCCGGAAACAGCGCTGAAAACATCGTTTGCAAACTTATACGGACTTGCAGTTGAAGCGAGAACGATTTTGTTTGTACTGTGTTCTGCAGCGTATTGTCTTGCGCAGGAAAGACCGACTGCGGTGTGTGTATCGCAGAGATAACCGTATTTGTCAAAGGTTTCGCGAATTGTTTTAGCGGTGTCTTCTTCGTCACAGCAATAGCCGTAGAAGTTTTCGTCAATTTTTGCTTTTGTTTCGGCATCAAGTGTATATTTACCGGTGGTGTTGAGTTCTTTCATATACGCCGCGGTCTTTTCGGCACCGGCAAGTGTGTAGAGAAGACGCTCAAGATTGCTGGAGATGAGAATATCCATTGAAGGAGACATTGTGGTGTAGAACTTACGGTTGCGGTCATATGTACCGGTTGCAAGAAAATCGGTGAGAATGTTGTTTTTGTTTGATGCGCAAACAAACTTTTCAATCGGAAGTCCCATCATTTTTGCGATGTATGCTGCAAAAATATTTCCAAAATTGCCGGTAGGAACACAAACATCAATTTTTTCACCGAGTTTGATTTCGCTCATTTTCACCATGTCGCAATAAGCGGAAACATAGTAAACTATCTGCGGAGCAAGTCTGCCCCAGTTAATTGAGTTTGCACTGGAAAGGAATATACCTTTGTCGTTAAGATCCTTGGCGATTTTGGCATCTGCAAAAATCTTTTTTACGCCGGTCTGAGCATCGTCAAAATTGCCGTGGATGGCGCAAACATCAACATTTTTGCCGATTTGAGTGGCCATTTGGAGTTTTTGAACGCGGCTAACACCGTCAACAGGGTAGAAAACCTTGATTCGGATTTTGTCAATGTCGCGGTATCCTTCGAGCGCTGCTTTTCCGGTGTCGCCGGAAGTAGCAACCAGAATCATTGCATCTCGCTTTTCGCCGGTTTTTTCAAGCGCACGGCAGAGCAAACGCGGCATGATCTGGAGTGCCATATCTTTGAATGCGCATGTGGGACCGTGCCAGAGTTCGAGAGAAAATACTTTGCCGTCAATGCTCTTGAGAGGCGCCGCACCACCGACAAAGCGCTCCTCGCTATAAGCGGCTTTGCAGTCCTCAAGGAGTTCTTCTTTAGTATAATCGGTTAAAAACAAAGAGAGGATTTCGGCAGCGCGCTCTATATAGCTTTTGTCGATAAGATTTTCGATGTCCGAAAGAGAGAGCGAGGGGATGCTGTCCGGCATAAACAATCCGCCGTCATTGGCAAGACCTTGCTTAATCGCTTGAGCTGCTGAAACTCTTTCCTGATTGTTTGTACATCTTGTGCTGGAGTAATTCATTGTAGATCCTTTCATTTATATGCTATTGTATTTTTTTTAAGAAATTATGTGCATTCTGATAAAAGATTGCGTTTATTAGTTCGTCGCTAAAATTCTTTGCAGACATTGCATCAGCCAGCTTATAGAGTTCACCTATATTTTCAATTCCGCAGGGGGTATTTGTGATTCCGTCAAAATCACAACCGAGGCAAACAGTATGCTGACCGTCAAGTCCGAGAAAGTATTCGATATGGTTAATTACATCATTTATGCCGGCAACCGTACTTCCTTTACCGCACAGGTGCGAGTGGGCAAGTGAAATACCTACGATGCCTCCGCTTTGCACGATTTTTGTAAACTGATCATCAGTAAGATTCCTTGGATGCACTGCGACCGAATTTGAGTTTGAGTGTGTTGCAATAATCGGATGCTTAAGTGATGCGGCCATTTCTGAGATTTCATCAAAAACCTTAGCAGATGAGTGGGAAACATCAACTACCATTCCAAGATCAAGGGCAAGACTTGCAATGCTTTTGCCGATATGTGTAAGTGGAGAGTTAGTGTCATATCCGCCGCCGAGCGCGTTTTCGCCCTGCCAGTTCATAGAAATAAATCTGACGCCGGCATCGTATACTTCGCGAATTCTTTCGATATTGTTGCTTAAAATGCGCGCATCTTCAATAGCGAGAAAAAAAGCGGCATATCCTTCCGGAATGTGAAGTAAATCCTCATATGAACGGCATATTGCTGCGTGTTGACGGTTAAGCTCGATTTCATACTTGAAGTTGTTGAGAATTTGCCAAAACGCAGTGTAAGCTTCTTCATCATTAAGATCGCAGTCGCTCCATATAGCTGCTATTTGCGCATATTTATTAAAAACACTCGCTTTATCAAGCGCGATATGAAGGTTATTGCTTTTCAGAGCTTGCGATTCCTTGAGCAATTGATAAGGAGTATCGCAGTGTAAATCAAAAAGTTTATATTCCAATGTGGCTCCTTTCAAAGTACAAAAGCATCTTCAATGTGGTTGATTCTTATCTCTTTCCCTAGATAAACTTCAACAACGTCAAAGCGCAAAGCCTTATCTGTAGGATGTTTCTGTAAAAATACGTTTGCTGTAAATATGATATGCCGTTGTTTTGTTTTATTGACTGCTTCAGCAGGAAAACCGTAATTTTTGAAGTTTTCTTCGTTGTCTTTTCTGGATTTAACTTCGACAAAAACAAGAAAATCTTTGTTTGTTACAACTAAATCAATTTCGCCGTGCGCAGATGAAAAATTCTTTGCAACGATTTTATAGCCGTGCTTTTTTAAATAATCTGCCGCAAGTTTTTCACCTTTTCTGCCAATATCTCTTGAGGTGTTTCCGAAAAACATCAGACGCTTTCCTTATCCATGAATTTTAAAAATGTACGGCGATGTAAAGGGCAGGGACCGTGCTTGATTACAAGGTCACGGTGCTCTTTAGTAGGATAACCTTTATGTTTTTTGAAATTATACTCGGGATATTCTTTATCCATATCCATACAAATACGGTCACGAGTAACTTTTGCTAAAATCGATGCCGCGGCTATGGAAGGACATTTTGCATCACCTTTTACAAGTGCTGCGGCAGGAATGGGAAAATTACGAATACAGTTACCGTCAACTAAAGCAAAGTCGGCAGCTTTAGGCAACCCCTCAATGGCACGCGCCATTGCGAGCATAGTTGCGTTGAGGATGTTGAATTCATCTATTTCTTTATTCGAAGCTGATGCAATAGAATATGCAATTGCTTTTTCTTTAATCTCTTCAAAAAGAGCTTCGCGCTTTTTTTCGGAGAGTTTTTTTGAGTCATTAAGGCCTTCGATGTTGCAATCGATCGGAAGAATACAAGCAGCGGCAACGACCGGGCCTGCAAGCGGTCCGCGACCGGCTTCGTCAACTCCGCAAACTGCAATATAACCATCATCACGCAATGCTTTTTCGTGTTCAAAAGTTAGCATTTTGGAGCCTCCAATGATATGCAGCCAATAGTAGCCGCACGGAATTCGTTTAGAATTGTATCGGCAGTACGTTCGTGATTGATTACGCCGCCGGACATGAGAAAACCGCGTTTTTTGCCAACAAGCTCAAATAAATCGTACAAATCAAGATTTTCCCAACCATCTGCATCGGTGAGTTTGTATCTATCGGCAAACGCTTTAGGCGCGCTGTCACGCAAACGTCCGCAAAGAAGCATGGCGAGCTCTTCTGTATCAAGGATATGATCTTTTATAGCGCCTGTCATTGCAAGATTTTCGCCTACAACTTTTTCGTCAAATCGCGGCCACAAAACACCCGGCATGTCAATGAGTTCAAGACCGATGCTCGTCGAAACCCATTGCTTGTTGAGAGTTACGCCGGGGCGGTTTTCGACTTTTGCTTTGCTTGAGCCTGCAATTCTGTTAATAAAAGAAGACTTGCCAACATTGGGTATTCCAACAACCATGGCACGAACTTTTTTGTTCATACCTTTTTCAGCCCAACGCGCCATTTTCTCGCTGAGAATCTCGCACACAGCAGGGTAGATATCTTTGATTCCCATACCGTTTACACAGTCTATAAGAAGGCATTTTTCGCCTCGTGATTCAAAATGTTTAAGCCAGGCGCGATTAATGTTTGCATCCGCAAGAGAAGCTTTGTTTAAAAGAATAAGTCTCGGTCTGTCACCGATAAGTTTTTCAATTTCGGGATTCTTTGAACTGTACGGAATACGTGCATCACGCAGCTCAATCACAATGTCTGTATATTTCAGGTTTTCGCTGATCAAACGGCGGGTTTTTGCCATATGACCGGGAAACCATTGAATCTGATACTGTGAGTTGCCCATAATTATCTCCTTAATTTACAGTTCCGAATTTGTTAAGCGGAAATGCACGAAGGCAAACTCTGCCAATGATTTCCTTTTCATTTACAATGCCGATGCGTGAGTCGCGGCTGTCCAAAGAGTTGTTGCGGTTATCACCCATTACAAAAAGTTCGTTTTCTCCGAGAGTAATAGGGTATTCAAGGTTGGATGTTACGCGGCGATCAGGGAGCAACTTTCTGTATTTGCTCTCGTCAAGTACGCGCTTGTTGCCTTCAATATCGGTTACAGTAACCGTCCAAGTGTCAAAATTAATGTCAATCGTTTCGCCTTCTGTAGCGATAACGCGCTTTACGATCGGGGCAGGGTGAACTGAATTGATTTTCTGAAATACAATTATGTCGCCTTGTTTAGGTTCATAAAACAGGTCGGAAATGACAAGCATTTCTTTGTCGTGCAAAGTATCTTCCATTGATGCACCGTCAACATTTGCAGGGCGTGCGATGAAAGTGAAAATCAAAAGAACAGTACAAGCGGAAAGAATAATCATTTCAAGCCATTCAAAAATTTCAGCCGCAAATGAGTTGTTCTTAACAGTATTCTTGTTTGACATGATTTCTCCTTATTTTTCGATTATGTAGTCGAGGAGCGCGTGCCCTTGAGGATAATAGAGCTTTGTCGCCTCAGCGGTTGCTTCGGTGAATTTTTTAACACCGACTACTTCTTTGTTGCTTGAGTATACAAAGAAAGGAACTGGCTCCATGCTGTGTGTACGGATTTCAATAGGAGTGGGATGGTCGGGGAGCAGGAAAATCTTGAAATTCTCTCCGCAACCGCAAAGATAATCATAAACCTTTTTAAGAATAATTGAGTCGATTTTCTCAATTGCAAGTACTTTGTTTTCAATCTCGGCGCGGTGACCGCATTCATCAGGACCTTCAACATGAACAAATACGAAATCGTGTCCGTCTTTGAATGCTTCGATAGCGGCATCAGCCTTGCCGTCGTAGTTGGTGTGAACGTTGCCGGTCGCGCCCTCAACGTCAATCGACTTCATGCCTGCACAGATACCGATGCCTTTTATAAGGTCAACTGCGGAAATGACAGCGCCGTTAAGTCCCCATTTCTCTGAGAAAGAGGGAAGTGCCGGCTTCTTTCCGGGGCTCCAAAGCCAAGCGGAGTTTGCAATACGCTTGCCTGCATTACGTCTTGCGATATTTACGGGGTGGTCTTTTAAGATATCATAGCTTGCGCGCATGAGGTCATAGAAAGGCTTGCCTTCCTCGCCGTGAGGAAGATAATCCTTAATGCACTTGCCGAGGATATCATGTGGGCGCATGAAGTTGTATGTTTCCGAGCCGTTTTTCCAAAGCAGACAGTGGCGATAGGAAACACCGGTGTAAAAGTGACGCATCTCGTTGCCGAGTTTTTCTTCGAGCGTTTTGATAAGAGCATCAGCTTCTTCTGTTGTGATTTCATCGGCACTATGGTCAAGCATAATCTTGTTGTCATAGTCCTCGTCGTCGCTGAGAGTTACAACATTGCAACGATATGCAGTTTCATCAGGCTGCATTTCAAGCCCCATGCTCATTGCTTCAAGGGGTGAACGACCTTTTGAGTAAACCTTAGGGTCATATGAAAGAATGGCAAGGTTGGCAGTGTCGCTTTCGGGAACCATACCGTTTGGTACGTTGGAAACGGTGCCGCACATTGCTTTAGAGGCGAGCATATCCATCATGGGTTTGTTTGCAGCTTCCATAGGGGTACGGCCGCCAAGTTCTTTAATTTTTCTGTCTGCCATGCCGTCGCAGACGAGGACAAAATATTTCATGATCATTGCCTTTCGGGATTATAAATATTATTTTACTATTATAGCATAATTATATATTTAATTCAATATCTATATTAGAAGAAATTTTGCGAAATCTGCTAAAAATTTTGCGTTTACCTATTGCAAAACCGTTTTTGATGTGTTATAATCAAATGCGTTGTGTCATGAACACAATTTATTACGGATAGTCCGCTGCAATGCTCTGCATGAATGTCCGATGTTATAAGGAGGGCCCAAAAATGAATAAGATTGAGGCTTTTGTTAATGAGCAGATTAAGGAAAATCCCCCTGTAATCGAAATCGGTAGCACTGTTAAGGTTCACAACAGAATCAAAGAGGGTGCAAGGGAGAGAATCCAGATTTTCGAGGGTACTGTTATTGCAAAGCATGGCGGTGGAATCTCGGAAACCTTTACTGTAAGACGTGTAGCTTATGGTTGCGGTGTTGAAAAGACATTCCCGCTCCATTCTCCCAACGTTGTTAAGGTTGAACTCGTAAGAGTTGGTAAGGTTCGCCGTGCGAAGCTTTACTACATCCGCGAGCGCGTTGGTAAGAGTGCAAAAGTTAAGGAAAAGATCGAAGGCTAAGTCTTACCTAAACAAGTCAAAAAAGACGGACAGTTTCTGTCCGTCTTTTTTGTTCTGTTTACATAAAAAAGAGAGCAGATTTCTGCTCTCTTTTTTACTTATACGCTATGAACGCCGAGATCTTTATCTGCATTTGCGCCGTCAAGCTCGTAGAGTCTGGCTTTTCTGTCCTCAAAGAACTTGGTTGCAACCTGCTCAAAGAGGGCATAAGTAAGCACGTCTTCTTCCTGTTCCATGTAAGGCTTAACCTTTTCGCGGAGAGAAGAAAGCTCGGGCTTGATGTTGTCTGCAGGACGGCATGTGATGGGCTTTTCGTTGCCGAGAATCTGCTTTTTGAAAGCATCAGCAATCGGAACGGGTGTGGTGCCGTAGTCACCGTGAACAATACCCTTGAACTCCTTGGTAACGATCTTGTAACGCTCGCCGGAGATAACATTGAATACTGCCTGAGTACCAACGATCTGCGATGTAGGAGTTACAAGCGGAGGATAACCCGCGTCAGCGCGAACGCGCGGAACTTCTGCAAGAACCTCGTCAAGCTGGTCAAGCTTGCCAGCTTGCTTAAGTTGGGAAACGAGATTTGAAAGCATACCGCCGGGAACCTGATAACGGAGCGCGTTAACGTCAACCTTAAGCACCTTCGGGTTGATAAGACCGCTTTCAAGATACTTTTCGCGGATGGTGTCAAAATACTTTGAAACAACGTTGAGTTTTTCAAGGTCAAGACCTGTGTCAAACTCTGTGCCTGCGAGAGCTGCAACAATAGGCTCGGTAGCAGGCTGTGAAGTACCCATAGCAAAAGGCGAAATAGCGGTGTCGATAATATCAACACCTGCTTCAATTGCCTTCATGGTGGTCATCGAAGCAACACCTGCGGTGTAGTGAGTATGGAGTTCAATCGGAACCTTTACACTTGCTTTAAGCTTTTTAACAAGGTCATATGCATCGTAGGGAAGAAGAAGACCGGACATATCCTTGATACAGATAGAGTCAGCACCCATGCTCTCCATATCCTTTGCAAGCTTTGCAAAGTAATCGTTGTTATGAACGGGGCTTGTAGTATAGCTGAATGCTACCTGAACATGACCGCCCTCTTTCTTTGTTGCGTTGATAGCGGTCTTGAGGTTTCTCGGGTCGTTGAGTGCGTCAAAAATACGGATGATGTCGATACCGTTTGCGATAGACTTCTGTACAAAGTATTCAACTACGTCATCGGCATAGTGGCGGTATCCGAGGATGTTCTGACCGCGGAAAAGCATCTGGAGCTTGGTGTTCTTTACATGTGCACGAATGGTGCGAAGTCTTTCCCAAGGGTCTTCGTTGAGGAAGCGGAGGCAGGAGTCAAAGGTAGCACCGCCCCATGCTTCGAGTGCGTGATATCCAACGTCATCGAGCGCTTCCAAAATCGGAATCATCTCGGCGGTTGTCATTCTCGTAGCTGCAAGCGACTGGTGAGAGTCACGCAGTACGGTTTCAGTAATTTTTACTTTAGCCATTTGAAATTTACCTCTTTATTAAACTATAAAGTACTGCAGGAACACACCTGCGGCAACCGCAGAACCTATAACGCCTGCGACGTTGGGACCCATTGCGTGCATGAGCAAGAAGTTTGAAGGATTGGTTTCTTGACCTACGGTGTTACTTACGCGTGCAGCCATAGGAACTGCGCTTACGCCTGCAGAGCCGATAAGCGGATTGATTTTACCGCCGGTAACAAGATACATAAGCTTGCCGAAAAGCAAGCCTGCACATGTTGCAAGAATAAAAGCAGCAAGTCCAAGGCCGATGATGTAGATGGTTTCCTTTGAAAGAAAATCTTCTGCATTTGCAGTTGCACCTACCGAAACACCAAGGAAAATAGTGAGCATATTGCAAAGCTCGTTCTGGGCGGTTTTGGAAAGACGGTCTGTTACACCGCAAACGTTAAAGAGGTTACCGAGCATAAGGAAACCTACGAGCGGAGCGGCATCGGGAACAAGAAGACAAACTACAACTGTAACGGCGATAGGGAATACAATCTTTTCAACCTTGGAAACAGGGCGAAGGTTGTTCATTACAACAGAGCGCTCTTTCTTTGTGGTGAGCAACTTCATAAACGGGGGCTGAATAATCGGTATAAGCGCCATGTAGGAGTATGCGGCAACGGCGATCGCACCGAGAAGGTGAGGTGCCAAGCTCTTTGTTACAAGGATTGCGGTAGGACCGTCTGCGCCGCCGATAATACCGATAGCTGCGGCAGCTTCTGGGGCAAATCCAAGGAAGAGCGCGCCGAAGAATGCGGCAAAAACACCAAACTGTGCAGCTGCACCAAGAAGCAAACTTTTGGGATTTGCAATCAAGGGGGTAAAGTCAGTCATTGCACCAACGCCGAGAAAAATAAGCGAGGGATAGATACCAAGTTTAACACCAAGGTAAAGGATGTCTACAAGACCACCTTTTAAAATCTGACCGTAGTCAAGGTTTCCGCTCGGATCGGTGAAGTATTCCATGTGGAAAAGTTCGGCTCCGGGGAGATTGGCAAGCAGCATACCGAATGCAATTGGCAAAAGGAGCAAGGGCTCAAACTTTTTACCGATTGCAAGATATACAAGCACGCCGATAATAACATACATTGCGAGGGTTTTACCAAGCAAAACGGGATCGTTTAAAAACTCATTAATGCCGGTGTTCCTCACAAATTCCATTATAAAATTCATGTGAGTACCAACTTTCTTTTAAAGTCAGTTGAGAGTGATAAGAACATCACCGCTCTGAACAGAGGAACCCTTGGTTACTTCAATGGAAGCAACAGTACCGTCTTTGGGAGCTGGAATATCGTTTTCCATCTTCATAGCTTCAAGTACGCAGAGAGAATCGCCGGACTTTACAGCCTGACCCACTGTAACATTGATTTTAAGAATAGTGCCGGGCATGGGAGCATTTACTTTAACGCCGCCCTGAGCGCCGGATGCTTTCGGAGCAGCGGGGGCAGTTGCAGGAGCGGGAGCAGCTGTGGGAGCAGCTACAGGGGCAACGGCAACAGGAGCAACAGGAGCTGCCATAGGAATAGTGGGAGTGCCACCAACTTCTTCAACGGTAACGTCGTAGGAAACACCGTTAACTGTAATTGTATACTGTTTCATTTTGTTATTCTCCTTAATGATTATTTTCCAGATGAAAACTTATTGTTAGCGCGCTTAAAAGAAACAACTCTGAAAGAGTTTGGCGAGGAGCCACTTGCTGCGGCAACTGCCGCAGTAATTACTGCGATAAGTGCAAGATCGTCACTTGCAGGAGCAGTTTGCGGTATTGGAGTAGCAATTTCTTCAGAAGTTTTCTCTGCAGGGACAGTAGTAGCTTCTGTCACTTTTTCAACTTTGGGCGTTTTAACACCTAAAAGAAGATGAAGGAACTCAACCAAAATCCAAATAAGAATAAGTACTGCAAATACCGTGCCCATTCCGCGAAGAGTAACCTCTCCGCCTACAGCTAATTTTTCGCTGATAGTTTCGTGAGGAACCTGACGAATACTTGTTGCCGCATCTAAAAGAAAATCAAACATTTTTAACCTCCTTAAAGGGGCATGTTGGGATGTCTGCGTTCAGGAACACTGCCGCATTTTGAAGCAAGCATAGAAATTGCTGCGCAGATGCGTTGACGAAGTTCTGCGGATTCAATAATATCATCAATTTCGCCATGAACAGCTGCTTTTACAGGTGCTGCGTTTTCAGCAGCCCAGTTTGCTTCAACCTCTTCACGTGTCTTTTTAGCAACTTTTTCATTGCAGAGGAATGCAACTGCACTTCTCGGGGACATGATGCTGATTTTTGCGCTGTCAAGTGCGATTGCAACATCGGCGCCTAATGACTTTGAGCCCATGAGCGTGAATGCGCCGCCAAAAGCGTTACCGAGAACGACAGTTATCTTTGCAGTGGTTGCTGTGGAATAAGCATATGCAAGTTTTGAAAGTTCAGCAGCAAATGGCATTCTTTCGTATTCTTCTCCGATTGCAAATCCTTCGCTGTCAACAAATGTAAGTACAGGAATTGCAAAACTGTCGCACATTGAAACAAACTTTGCGATTTTTCTCGCGCCGAAGGGAGTGAGTCTGCCGCCGTTCACCTTCGGTTGGTTGGCTACAACACCTGTGACACTTCCGCCTATTGTTGCAAGTGCGCAAACTGCTTCAGGAGCATATTCCTCGGAGAGCTCAACAAAACTTGCATTATCGGCTACAGCACTGATAACATTTTTTACATCATAGTCACCGCCTGTAACATAAGAAACATCAACAAGACGGTTGAGATCGTCTGTAAGTATTTCATTAACGGTGCCCTCCATGTTGTTTTGGGGGAGATAGTTTACAATGTTGCGTATGCCGCCGAGAGCTTCTGCCTCGGTTGCGTAAACCTTTGAAACAAGACCACTTGCGCTGGCATATTCGCTTGAACCGTTTTTACCTCCGAGAAGTGTGGGGGGATTTACATATACACTTGACTTGTCCTTTACGCAAACGGTGATGTCAAACATTGAAGCAATAACAGCAGCACTTCCTGCACAGATTCCGTCAACGTAGGCAACCTGCGGAATAACGCCGGATGCTTTTGAAACAGAATTCATAACTCTGCCGTATGCGCCGAGAGCATCAACGCCCTCGCTGATCACGGCACCGGCACTGTTAAAGATGCCGATAACAGGAGCACCGTTTTTAATAGCAAGCTCGTAAAGAGAGCAGATCTTCTTTGCTTGAACATCGTCAAATGCACCCTTCATGCGGTAGAAGTCCTGTGCGAAGATAAACACAAGACGGCTGTCGATAGCACCGTAACCGCAAATCACACCCTCAAATTCTTCACTTTCGGGAGCGCGCTTTACAAATGCGCCGATTTCAGCAAAAGTTCCTTCGTCCAAAACAGAAGCAATGAGCTGTCTTGCGGAGTAGGTTTTTGCTGATGCAGCAGCCTTTACACTTTCGGCATCTTTTTTGCCGAGAGCGCGTCGGAGGGCAGCTGCAGTTTGAATTTTGTTCTCCATTGTAAACCTCCGTTTACTAATTTTTATATTTTGCTTTATTTATAACCGAATAATGGAAAAGATAAAAACCCCTTTTCTTTCCCATTATATACTATATCATAAAACTTTTGAATTTTCAAACAAAATTAAGTTAAAATTTTGACAGAATATGTTGAAGTATTTTCACCGCTTTATGCAAAATAAACAAAAACGGCATGAGCAGAACTCTCACACCGTTAAAATTGTTATCTTATGATACTTTTGAGCATCTCTTGATATGCCAGATGGTTTTCATACGCGCCCTTATAATCGTCACACAGTTTGCAACAATTCTCTAACGAAGAAAGACAAAGAAGCTTAAGGAAAACGGGGCATGCGCTACTCGACATAATAGCTTTTATAGAAAGCATTGCGTCGATGAATTTGTAATTGGAAATATCGGTTAAAGCATTTATGTATTCAGTATAAATCCGGTCCATATCACAAAAGTTCATAAGTGAAATGCAGTCATTTCGCCTTCCGGATTTTATAAGTTTTAATAATGTAAAGAAAACAGAAACCGAGTAATTGAAATCGGGTTTGTCATCTGCATTGTCAATCGCGATTTCGATGCTGTCTATATGTTCAATTATGTTGTAAAGCAGGGAAATCTGTTTTTGCGACGGTGAAACTGGCGGAATTAGCAATTGAGGTAACACTTCTTCCACTTTTGATAAAAGTTCGATGGCTTTTTTGAAATTACCGTTTTGAAATTGTTTTTTTGCACTTTCAAAAGCGCAACTGACAAAAATGGGGGCAAATTTTGCGTCTGTTTCAATATGCCAGAATTCAAACAAATTCAAGCAATTGCTATAATTGCCGTTGCGGTATTCCTTTTCAATGGATTTTGCAACGCGCGCTTGTTCGGCAGGTAGAATATCCTCACCGTCTTCTATCAAAAAAGAAGGAGATACTTCAAGTTTAGAAGCGATTGCATTCAGCGAATGCATTGACGGCATGGCGGTTCCGATTTCGATTCTGCTGAGCATTCCACGCGTGATAATTCCATCGGCAAGTACAGATTGAGTCATGCCGCGCTTTTTTCTCAGGCTTTTGATTTTACTTCCTACGGACATTGCGGCAGACTCCTTTCTTATTTCTTAAAGATACTGTTACCTTCTGTGTCTATAGCTACATATAGAGGAAAATCTTTAATAACAAAGCGCTTTACGGATTCGCAACCAAGGTCATCATATGCAATAACTTCAGCTGAAATAACTGCTTTTGACGCGAGAGCTCCGGCACCGCCGATGGCACATAGATATATTCCGCCATTTTCTATGATCGAGCTGTAAACGTCATCGCTTCTGTCGCCTTTGCCGATGGTTGCTGCAAGCCCCATAGAATAGAGCCTGGGGGCAAAAACATCCATGCGCGAGGAGGTGGTTGGGCCGCAAGAACCGACAGCGCCGTTTTTTGAAGGGGTAGGACCGGCATAATAGATAAATGCACCGTTAATATCGTAAGGTAATGCTTCGCCTCGGTTTATAGCGTCAAAAATACGTTTGTGCGCGGCATCACGGGATGTATATACAGTGCCGGAAAGCAGGATTTCTTCTCCTGCTTTAACCTGCTTTGCCCATGTTTTGTAATCTTGTGTATGATACTTTTTCATTATTTTTTCAACGAGATGCGATTGTCATCGGTAAAAACTTTTGCAGCTTCGGCAGAAATAGCGGCCTCGGCTTCGGATTTCCCTTCGGAAAGTTTGGCATCGAAATCGTCGGCAGCACTGCTGATATGTGCAGCAAGATTGCGAAGCATTTCAGAAGTTTCGTTTGCACGTTCTGCCACCGTTGCGTAAGAATCTCGTGCGAGCTTTTTCATATGGCTCTTGATTGCGTATGCGGCAGTTGCTGCGCGTGCGTTAAAGTTGGCGGCAGCATTTTCCATTTCAGAATCCGCGGCAGCTCTTTTGGCGGCGGCATCATCTTCAGCTTTTGCGATTATATCCTCAGCAGTAGAGCGAGCAGAGAGGATGATTTCGCCTATCTGTCCGCTGATATCATCGTACTTTTCAGATTTGCTGATCGCTTCTGAAAGGGAGGCGATTTTTTCGGTCAGCAAAGAAATCTCACTTTCGGCATCGTCTTTGGATGTAGTGAGACTGTCAATTTCAGCAGCTTGTTGCTCTACTTTCGCTATGTATTCTGCTATAAGTTTTTCGCGTGCTTCGGCTTCTTTTTCCAGTTCTTCGATGTGTGCATTAGCGGCATCGAGCTCGCCTTTTTTACTTTCCAAATCGGCAATTTTAGCGTCAGCAGCGTCAAGTCTTTT
>SVRG01000027.1 GCA_015064965.1 Oscillospiraceae bacterium | reverse complement strand
TGGGAGTTCCCCGCAAACAACTACCACAGATTCCTCCGTCTCTTTGTTAAGAACGTTGGTTCCATGGCACAGGGTTGCGTTTGGGATTGCTAAATTAAATATCACCCTTATTGCGGCTCCGAAAGGAGCCGCAATATCGGCTTAATAAAAGAAAGGAAATTCACAGACGTGAACTATTCTGTTCTTAATACTGATGCGCTTGTTATCGGTACCGGTCTTGCCGGTCTTATGGCGGCGCGCAGTCTTACAAAAAAACTCCCCGATGCAAAGATTCTTATGATCGGTAACGGACTTGGTGCTTCTCCATACGTACATGGCTTTAACATGATGCTCCACAAGGATGACAGCATGGAAAGCTTTTACGAAGATACCTTCGTAGGCGGCAGAGAGCAGAGTAAACCTGAACTTGCAAAGGCACTTTGCGACGGATCGGTAGAGCTCCGTCCCGTTCTTGAAGAACTTGGTATTGAATTCAACCGCAAGGACGGCGAGTATTCGCTCCTTCGTCCTCTCGGTGCATCCCATCCCAGAGTAGCAAGCGTTGGCAACCACACAGGCGTTGCTATCATGAATGCTATTCGCGATGAGTTTGCTAAAAATGATAATATTTCTTCTCTTAAAGATACCCGCGCGCTTCGTCTTCTTCGCATTGACGGACGTGTATGTGGCGCGCTTACATATCATATCAATGAGAAGAAATTTACATTAGTTATTGCAAATGCTGTTGTGCTTGCATGCGGCGGTTTCTGCAATATCTATCCTTTCTCTACAAATATGAAAGATATCGGCGGCGATGGCATTGCAATGTCATTCGGCGTTGGTGCAGATCTTTGCGACCTTGAATTTGTACAGTTTGAGCCTTCCGCGGCGGTTGCTCCCGCACCCATTCGCGGCAAGAGCGTTATCACAACTATGTACTATGAGGGCGCAGTTCTCCGCAACACTCTCGGCGAACGCTTTATGCTTAAATACGGCGAAGCCGGCGAATGTGTAAATAAGGACGTTCAGTCCCGTTACATATTTAAGGAGATTAAAGAAGGACGCGGAACTGAAAACGGCGGTGTATTTTTCGATTGCACCGGTGTTGGACGCGAACGTCTTAACGAGCAGTATGATTCTTACGTAAAGCGTTACAGCGACGTTGGAATTGATATTGCCACCACACCTTTTGAGATCGCTCCCGCGCCTCATACATCTCTTGGCGGTATCGCAGTTGACGAAAAATGCTTCAGCGGTATTGAGGGACTTTATGCATGCGGCGAGATTATAGGCGGTCTTCACGGTGCAAACCGTCTTGGCGGCAACGCAGGACTTGAAACCATGGTATTTGGACGCATCGCCGGTGAAAGCGTTGCAGACTATCTTGCAAACGCTTCAAAAGCAGATGTAACCGAAGATGATGTTTTGGATTTTGTAGAAGACACGCTCACTCTTTCGGGAGAGAATGTTGTTACCAAGGAGCAGCTTGATGCTATCCGCGTTAAGATGCAAAAGGTACTTTCCGAAAAACTCAATGTTCTTCGCTCTTGCGATGAACTCGAAGAGGCGATCAACGAGATTGGCGACCTTCTTGAAGAACTTGACGATTCTTCTATGGAAGGCATCGATGAAGAACTTGCTTTTGAAACAATCCGTCTGGTAAATGATCTTCAGACTGCTTTTCTTCTCGCACTCAGCGCAGATGCACGTAAGGAAACCTGCGGCTGCCATGTTCGCTCCGATCACGAAGAAGAAGGCAAGGAAAAATATCGCGTTGTTATTCGCAATACTCCCGAGGGCACGGTAGTGCTCAAGGAATCAATTTAATTTTTAGAAGGGAACAAGCACAAATGAAAAAGGTTGTTGTTATTGCAAACCGTTATGTTGACTCTGTTTCTCTTATGGCTGTAAGTGCAAAGGTTATGAAGCTCGATGGCGTTTCCAACGCAGAGAGCGGCATGGGTACTCCTGCAAACCTTGAGGTTCTTATTGACGACCTTGGTTATGACATTCCCGAGGTTACTCCCAATGACCTTATTATGGCTGTAACAACTGATACAGAGGAGCAGGCAGAAGCTGCTATGAAGACCATGCGTGACCTTATCGACCATAAGGAAGGCGATGGCAGCGTAAGCTATAAGAGCCTTTCGGAGATTGACCTCCGTGAGGATGAATATGACCTTGTACAGATTTCTCTCCCCGGTGAGTACGCTCACGCAGAGGCAAAGAGAGCTCTTTCTATGGGCCTTGATGTATTTATTTTCAGTGACAATGTGTCGCTTGAAGAAGAAGCTGACCTTAAGAAATACGGTACCGAAAAGGGTAGACTTGTTATGGGTCCTGACTGCGGTGTTGGCCTTATCAAGGGCGTAGCACTTGGCGCAGGCTCCATCGTTCGTCCCGGTCCTGTAGGTATCGTAGGTGCATCCGGTTCGGGTTGCCAGGAAGTTTCTTGTATCGTTGAGCGCCTTGGACTTGGTGTATCGTCAATTATCGGTACCGGCGGTCATGACCTTCTTCCTGAAATCGGAGGTATCACCATGCTTGCAGGTATGCGTAAACTCGAAGATGATCCTGATACCAAGGTAATCGTTCTCGTTTCCAAACTTGCAAACCTTGATGTTATGGCAAAGGTACTTGGCGTAGCAGACAGACTCACCAAGCCCGTTGTTACCATTTTCCTCGGCGCCGATGAAAAGCTTTATGAGGGACACAATGTTTACGGCACATTCAGCCTTGAAGAAGCTGCAAGAAAGGCTGTTGAACTTTGCACCGGCAAGGCTCCCGAAATGGGCTACACCGATGAAGAAATCAAGGCTATGGTTGCAGAAAAGGTTGCAGCACTTCGCCCTGAGCAGAAGTATGTTCGCGGTCTTTTCAGCGGCGGTACTTTCACTGAGGAAGGTATGATCTACTACACCCAGCACAATAAGGGTGTTAAACTCAATTCCAACCTCAACACCAAGTATTCTACTCAGATTCCCGACCACGATGTAAGTGTTGGACACTGTATCCTCGACCTCGGTGCAGAGGACTTCACCGCAGAAGCTCCTCACCCCGTATTCGACCCCATTCTTAAGCTTAAGAGACTTAAGAAGGAGATCGCAGACCCCACTGTTGCTGTTGTAACTATGGACTTTATCATGGGTCCCGGCGTTGCTGCTGACCCTGTAACTCCTTTTGCTAACGAGTGCAAGGCACTCAAGGACGCAGGCAGCAACCTCATCTTTATCTCCAATGTTTGCGGCTCTCTTGAGGACCCTCAGGATACTCTCGCAGCAGAAAAGATGCTTGCTGATGCCGGCGTTATCGTAACCAGAAGTAACTATGAAAGCACTAAGCTTGCAAGTGCATTTCTTGCAGCGCTTGAAGAAAGGGGCTGAGTTTAAATGGCAGAAAAGACATATAAGAGCGACCTTAAGGTCATTAATATCGGCACACAGTTCTTCTATGATGCACTCGTAGCACAGGATGTAAAGGCAACTCAGATCGAGTGGAAGCCTCCTGTTAAGCAGAGCGCAGAAGTGCTTGAAGCACTCAATAAGATTTCCTCTCCCGAACTCAAAGAAAAGATTGACGCGGCTAACGAAACTGCAGTTCACTGCATTATCGACTCCGAGCCTTATCTTGTAGATATTCTTCCTGCAGGCGAAGTTATCGAAGGACTTGACGATTACACCGTTATTCACTCCGGCCCCCCGATCGACTATGAAAACATGACAATGCTTCATCGCCGCGGTCTTGTTTCTGCGTGCCGTTTTGAGCACTGGGCAGAAACTGATGAGGAAGCTATCAAACTTATCGAATCCGGAAAGATTAAGCTCCTCAGCGCGCTTGACACCAACACCGTTGGTGCAGGTACCGGTATTATCACCAAGAGCGTTGCAATGTTTATTATTGAAGATAGAAGAACCGGTAAGATTTCTGCAAACTTCCCCGCAGAGGGTCCCAACCAGGGTGGTTTCTGCGGTTGGGGTCTTTACTCCGAAGTTATTGCCGACTATCTCCGCAAGATGAAGGACTATTTCTTCCCCGTAATGAAGGCTGCTATCAAGCAGATGGGGGGACTTCCTATTAAGCCCATTCTTGCAGAAAGCTTTGTAATGGGTGACGAAAACCACACTCGTCAGAGTGCGGCTGACCTTCTTTTCGATAAGAAGATTCTTCCCGAACTCTTCAAACTTGAAGGCTTTGACCGTCAGCAACTTCTTGACACTCTTGATTACATTGTTGAAACTCCCCGTTTCTTCCACTGTATCGGTCAGGGTGCAAGCCGTGCGGCAATGCTCAGCGCAATCAATACTCCTTATTCCACCATGGTCACAGCTATCTGCGGTAACGGTGTAACATTCGGTATTAAGGTTGCAGGTCTTGGCGAAAATGAGTGGTTCACTGCTCCTGCTCCGATGATGAAGGGTCTGTACACCTCCACCAAGTTCACCGATGCTGACCAGCTTCCCTGGAAGGGCGATAGCTGCGTAGTTGAGTGTGCAGGTATGGGCGGTCTTGCAGCATGTGCAGCTCCTATCGTTATGAGCCTTCGCGGTCTCAAACTCAAGGATGGTATTGCTCTTACTCGCGAGATGGAAAACATTTGTATTTCCAAGAACCCGGCATTCTCCGTTCCTAACCTCGATTTCGACTTCCTCCCCGTAGGTATTGATATCCGCAAGGTTATCGAAACCGGCATTTCCCCCGAAATTCACGGCGGTATGTTCCATAGAGAAGGTGGTCTTATCGGCGCAGGCTCGGCAAGAGTTCCTATGCAGTGCTTCGAGAAGGCAATCAAGGCTTTCGCAGAAAAGTACGGCAAATAAGATTATAATGAAAATCGCTTCCCATTTAGGGAAGCGATTTTTTATATTCTCTCGGCGAAACTCCAAAACGGCGTTTAAACATTTTTGAAAACAAATAAATATCCAAGTATCCCACAGCGGTTGCCGCATCGATCGGTGACAAACCGTGCTCGCGCATGAGCTTCGCCGCCTCGCTGAGCCTTGCATTTACAATGTAGTTTTGCGGCGACTCACCCACCACCTCTTTGAATTTTCTTGACAAATGAGCGCGGTCGAGGTGAAACTCCGCTGCGATTTCACTGATTTTTAAATTTGACGAAAGTCGTATATCAATATAGTTTTTTACCTTTTTAATCTCGCTTTCAGTGCGGCTTTCTGCCGGGCGGCTATAATGCAGTTCCAATAGCGTCATGATTTCCGTTATTTTCCCTACTAAATAAGCCTCACGCACGCCGTCATTGCCAAAAACACCGTTGTATTTGTCAATGTTTGCTTCAAGTTCTTCAAAAATACTTTTGAGAAAGGCAACATCCAGTACATCATTGTTTTTTATGCATTGCGGAACATAGTCTGCCGAAAAGCCAACCCACGCATAGTGCCAAGGGGCTGTGTTTTCATAATATGTAACTTCATTTGGGCGTATGATAAAACATTCGCCGCTGCTTACTTTGTAAGTGCTTTCGCCTTTTTGAAAGAAAACAGTTCCCTCAAAAACATAATGAATAAGCCAATGCTGCCGTACTGCAGGACCAAACGAGTGCTTATTTATACCATCGTGCCTGCCGATGTCAAGGGGATTGTATGGTGACAAATGCAAATTCTGGTGCTTGTATCTTTTAAACATCTTTTTCACCTCAATCAAATAATAACAAGAATTAGCTGATAAATCAAGCATTGTTTTAGCATTTAATCACATTGTTACAAATAATACATCAATTCATGCTATGTAACATTCGCCGCCGTTGTGTTATCATTGAACATAGAACGGAGGTGCAATATGAAAAGAATATTTACATTGCTTATTCTATTTGCGGCATTTACTTTCAGTGTATGCGCTATGGAAAGTTTCACCGTGAAATCCCCCGATGAGAGCGTAGCTGTATCTGCTATCGTAACTGATAACGGGGAGGTTACATATTCGGTAACAAAAGACGGAAAAAACGTACTTGACAATGGCAAAGTCGGTATGGTTACAAGAAAAGCAGATTATACAAGCGGGCTTGTTTTTAAAGAAGCATCGACAAAGGTTATTGATGAAACCGTAAGCATGACAAGCGGCTCGTATAAAGA
Source organism: Oscillospiraceae bacterium (assembly GCA_015064965.1). Lineage (GTDB taxonomy): Bacteria > Bacillota > Clostridia > Oscillospirales > CAG-272 > UMGS902. Next base: position 14,761 of record SVRG01000027.1, on the reverse strand, counting down.
GATTACAAACAAAGCAAACGAGCTTACAATAAAGTTTGAAGGCGGATATTCTGTTATCTTCCGCGCATATAACGATGGCGCCGCATTCAGACAAGCAGTTGACGGAAGCGGTAGAGTTGAGGTTGTCAAGGATGCTTCCACCATTACAATTCCTGCAGCTGCAAATACATGGGCAATGAAAACCAAAAATACAAACAATGCGTACAGCACTTCTTACACAAACGAAGCGGTTGAAAACATGAGCGGAATGTATAACTTCCCCGTAATGTATGAAACCGCAGACGGTGTATGGTGCCTTATCACCGAGGCAAATCTTTTTGACAGCGATTTTGCCGGATGTGTACTTTCGAAGGGCGAAAATAATAGTTTTTCTCTTGAATTTGCCGCATATCAAAACGGTGCAGACGTTTGGATCACCGCTCCCGGTACAACACCATGGAGAACAGTAATCTGCGGTTCGCTTGCAACTATGGTCGAAAACACAATGGTCGATGTGCTTACTGAAAAAGCTGACGGTGACTATTCATATGTAGAAACCGGCGTCAGCGCATGGTCATGGTTAAATGACGGCACACCTCGTCAGGATGATGTAGCCCTCCTTAAACGCTACATCGACCTCGCTGCTGAGATGAAGTGGGAATACTTTATTCTTGATGAGGGCTGGCAGCCGCACGCAAAGGATTATTCTTACGACAACCGTGTATATGAAGGATTCCCGGACTGGCTTCCCGAAATAATGGAATATGCAAACGAAAGAGATGTAAAACTTTTTGCGTGGCTCAATCGCCGCGCAGTTGATACTGCAAGCGAAGTTGACTTCCTTGAAGAAATCAAGTCGGCGGGCTTTGCGGGTATTAAGGTAGACTTTTTCGATAGCGAATCTTCCGCAATCGTAGTGTATTATAACCGTATACTCTCAAAGTGCCGTGAACTCGGACTTCTTGTAAATATTCACGGCACAAACAAGCCGACAGGCGAGCGTATGACTTATCCCAATATAATCGCAAAAGAAGCGGTACACGGAGATGAGGCCATGGCTACTAAAGCGGCATACACTACACTCATTCCGTTTACACGTGGTTCGCTTGGTTCTACTGACTTTACTCCGGCGGTATACCCATTCTCAAAATCGGATACAACAATAGGACATCAGGCAGCACTGGCAACGCTTATCGAGTGCGGTATGCTTTCAATGGCATCCTCCCCCGATGCATACTATAACTCGCCTTTCTACTATTTCTATTATAACTTGCCCACACATTGGGATGATTTGCACTTTATAGACGGTTACCCCGAAGAATATACTGTACTTGCAAGACGCAGCGGCGATGCATGGTATGTTTCAGCAATAACTACTGATGCACGCACTGTGACAATTCCTACGGATTTTCTTGTGAGCGGTAAATACAATGTTGCAGTATACACTGACAATGAAGATGGTACAGACGGTGTTGTAGCCTACAAAACCGTAACTGCCGGAGATACACTCACCGTAGACCTTATCAAAAACGGCGGTGCGGCAATCAAAATTGTTCCCGAATCCGATATTCCAGATTTTGATTTTAGTTCGGCTACAATACAGCTTGCAGTAGGCGAGGAGCAAAGAGCGCCCATTACCGTTGGCAAAACTGTATTCCCCGATATTATCTGGGCTTCCTCTGACGAAAGTGTTGTAACCGTTAAAAACGGACATATTATCGGTCTTAGGAGCGGCAACGCAAAGGTTACTGCCACTTCTGCCGCAGATAATAGTGTAAAAGCAGAACTCTTGGTAAAAGTTTTTGGAGGTCACACAATTACAGACACTTGGACAGTTAAAAACGAAGCCGCAAATTTCGGTGAGCGGGCAATTACTGATAATGCAAATCCGTATAAGATAACAATCACAACGGATGTAGGCGCTCTTGGAATAGGTAAAGCAGAGCCGGAAAACATGTGGATGATGGATGCGCCAGACGGTGATTTTACCGTAACTGTTAAAGTTTCGGGAATCCTTACTCATTCGTATTCATCTTGCCTTGTCGGTGTCTATGCGGACGGGGCAAGTGTGATACAGATGTCACGAAGGTTTCATGCAAGTCTTGGTGAAAAGGTAGGTGCACCCCCAAGCAAAATGGGTACTGTAGGTAACATTTTCGACTTCTATACGTATACCACAAAATATGTAGAAAAATATGCGGCTGACACTAATTTCGATAAGCCAGCATGGCTTCGCATTACAAGAGAGGGCGATATTTTCAGAGGCTACTATAGCTATGACGGTGTGAACTTTACTGAAATGTCGGGCACTCTCTCGCATGACGGTATAACAAATGCAGAGTCGCTTCAAATTGTTGTTGCTTGTCAAATGGGCGGAAATTCTACATTTAGAAATGAAGTCACATTTGAGGATCTAACCATTAACGGACAAAAGATTGCATTTACCGCCGCAAATCCGTATAATAAAGGTGATGTTGACATTTTCGATGTGCTTGTTGCATTGAGGGAAACTGTTAACCGAGGCTATTTACCCGCCGTAGATGTTAATCACAGTGGAGATATTGAACTATTAGATGTAATAAAACTAATAAAACTTATAGCAGAATAAGGAGATAATATGAAAATTACAATCATGGGCGCGGGCAGTACTGTGTTTACAAAGGCGGTGCTTGGCGATGTTATGCTGACCGAGTGCCTTCGTGAGTGTGAAATTGCACTTTATGATATTGACGGAGCAAGACTTAACGAGTCCAAGCTTATCGTTGATAAACTTAACGAAAAGTACAACGAAAACCGCGCAAGAATAAATACATATCTCGGTGTAGAGAATCGCAAAGATGCACTTAGAAATGCAGATTTTGTAATTGATACCATTCAGGTGGGACTTTACGACCCCTGCACGATTATAGACTTTGAAATTCCCAAAAAGTACGGCCTTCGCCAGACTATTGCCGACACTTTAGGTATCGGCGGAATATTCCGCGGCCTTCGCACGATTCACGTGCTAAAAGATTTTGCCGCAGATATAGAAGAAGTTTGCCCCAACGCATGGTTTTTGAACTACACAAATCCCATGGCGATTCTTGCCGGCTATATGCAGAGATATACCAATGTTAAAACCGTGGGGCTGTGCCATAGCGTTCAGGTTGTAAATAAGCGCTGCATGGAGCATCTCGGAATGGATTACAGCCGTTTTGGCCATAGCCTTGTAGCGGGCATCAATCATCAGGCATGGCTGCTTGAAATCTATGATAAGGACGGCAACAATCTTTATCCCGAAATCCGCGAACGCGCAAAGACCGTCAACAACGAAAAGCATGGCGATATGGTTCGCATGGACTTTATCAACAAGCTCGGATACTATGTAACCGAGTCGAGTGAGCATAGCGCAGAGTATACTATGTTCTATATCAAAGAAAAATACCCCGAACTTATTGAGCGCTTCAATATTCCGCTTGACGAATATCCGCGCCGTTGCGTAAAACAGATTGCAAACTGGAACAAGCGTCGTGACAGCCTGCTTTCGGGCGAGGATTTGGAGCACAAGCGCACCGGTGAATATGCATCGTACATTATGGAGGCGATGATTACAAATAAACCGTATAAAATCGGCGGAAATGTTATAAATCGCGGACTTATTACCAATCTTCCTCATAATGCGTGTGTTGAGGTACCTTGCCTTGTTGACGGCAGCGGCATAACTCCCACTGTTGTGGGCGACCTGCCCGAAGTATTAGCTGCGATGAATCGCACCAATATCAATGTTCAGCTTCTTACAATAGAAGCAGCGGTTACGCAGAAAAAAGAAGCGATTTACCATGCAGCTATGCTTGACCCACATACTGCAAGCGAACTCTCGGTTGATGAGATTATCAAAATGTGCGATGAACTCTATGATGCTCACACTGCCGCAGGCTATCCGATATTTTAAATAAAAAAGGATATCAGTTTTCTGATATCCTTTTTTGCATTTACTGTGCGATTCTTTTTATAATATGGATTACATCTAATAAGTTTTCGGAGCCATCTGCGTTGGTATCAACTCGAGAAATCTTTTCGTCATTTATAACTGCACGAAGGGCGATAAGAGCATCGGCTATATCAACAGTATAGTCAAGGTTAACGTCAAAGGCAACCTCACCCCAGGTCATGGTAAACTGATTTTCTTCAAGGAAATACTGATCGCGTACAGTGGAATAATGCTCAACTTCGACGCACTTGCCGTCCTTGGAGAAGTAAAGCATGGTAACCATGCCGAGTGCGCCGCGGTTCTTTTCCTCGGTCTGGGCATCGACAAGCATCTGTGTTATTGTATTGCCGTGTACACCAATGTCCTTTCTTGTTGCGATATATGCGCTGGGGTCATGACCGCTCATGACAAGTATGATGTTTTCGTGTTGTTTTACAAACTTTTCAAAAACTTCATCGCCGTTATTGTTTGCAGGGTCCGCATTTGAAGGTGGTACTACATCGCCGCTGTCAAGAGTAGTACCGTCGCGGAACATATATGCGTGTGTTGTCATGATAACTTTGTGATCGGGATAAGCTTCACATACATCACTTGCCCATGCAAGCTCCTCGTCAGTAGGACCGTAATCAAGAGTGATAGAAACAAATTTTTCTTCGCCCACAGTGAATACGCGGTAGGTGTTCTCAAGTTCTTCTGCTTTAAATCTTTGCGCGACAGGGATTTCCAGGCTGTATTTGCTGTCGGCAAGCGCATCGTTAAAGGTCATTTTGGTATCAACGGTTACGCTCTGCTTGTCGTGATTACCTCTGACAACGCTGTAAGGAATGCCTGCATCCGAAAGCTTATCAAAAGCAGTTACTGCCTCGTCCCATTCACGAACCAAAGAATTATTTGTAATATCACCAAGTCCAAATACATACTGAATGTTCTTTGATTCTTTGTTGTCAATTATCCAATCATAAAGTGTCTGGAAGTGTTCGGGATAGAAATCATTTAAGCACTGAGTATCGCCAACTACTGCAAAAGAATATGCGTAGTCTGTTTCTATCTCTTCATCATCCAACCAAACCGCATCATATATAGCATCATTGTTATTTGTAAGGTCAGTTACAGTTTGAGGACGGTCAGTATAAGTATATTCAGCGAGGTCATAGTGTAAAATGAGGTCTTCTGTTCCGTAGGAAATAGCATCAGAAGCAATTTCTTCATCGGTACGGATGTCAGAGTACAGTGCAACAGACTTTAAATTTCCTTTAAAATACTGTGCATTGCCGCTTCTTTTATCGCCGCCAAGGACAAAATTATCAAATATCGCAGGACCGCCGCCTACATTTTTATCTGTAACGGTGTCAACAAGCTCGCCGTTAACATATCCCTTTATAACGCCTGCCTCAAAGTCATGAGTTGCAGCAATTTTTATCCATTCTCCGGCATAAGCGCCTACATCGAAATACGCGGCATAGTCATCACCGTTTTCATCGATCCAGTAATAGCGGAGACGTCCGCCGGTATGAATTTCAAAGTTGACGCAGCTAATAGCCGAACCGGGATAATTGCCTATTATTACGCCGCCGCGATCGTCAGAATTAAAGGTTGACGGAAAATAAAACTCAGCCTCAAATGTGTGTGGAGCTGCTGCAAGCGTACCAACATTATATATGCCGTTGACACAGTCAAACGTCATACCTTCGGTCATCTGATTATAATCCTCGTTGAGGGAAGCATCGGAGGAGTTGGTGTATCCGAGGTGGTTTTTGTTTGCGCTATAGTCTTTGAGACGTTCTTTGCCGGTTACAGAAAAATCATATGCGCAGATAAGCGCACTATCGGTGTAATTTGTCGCTGTATAGTCGCTTGCAATTTGCTCTGCGGTGCGGCTGTCGGAATAAAGCGAAACTGTGCCAAGTGTTGTATTCTTGAGATATTGTGAATTGTCAGAGCGGAAGTCGCCACCTATAATAAACTGCGAAAGGGTGGAAGCGTCAACATCTGCTAAGGTTTTGCTGACAGTTTGTTTGAGTTCGCCGTTGATGTAGCATTTTGCCTCAGTAGTGGTACTTACAACTGCGAGATGAATCCATTCGCCTGTTCTGAGGTCAACATCAGTAAATTGTGCATTGACACTCGTTGCATTGCCTGCTCTCCAGTAGAGATAGGGGTTGCCATTTGTACGGATTTCAAGGTCGAGCATGGTGCTGTCATAAGAACCTGAAACAAAGTTGCCTACGATAACACCAAGACGCGTGTCGGGGGCGTCTGCGTCAACTTTTAGCCATGTCTCAATGGTTCGTGGTACGGCAGAAAGTGCCGTAGATGTCTTATAGCTATCGGCAGCGGTAAAGGTGATGCCGCTTGCCGGTGCTGCAAATGCGGGAACTACAGCAAATGAAGCAATCATAGCAAAAACAAGTAAAAACGAAACAATTCTTTTCATTAAATTTCTCCCTTGCATGGATTTTTGTTCTAAACATTATTATATATTTGAAACCAAGTTTTGTCAATGGCATAAATTAAAAATACGGCTGAAATTCAGCCGTATTTTTAATTTAATTATTCTTATTGTTTTGCGCTTCTTTAAGTTTGGTGTGGCGGCGCATTTTAACCTCATGAGGAATGGGTTTGATATCGCCGGCGGCGGTCAGTGCCATTCTGGTAAGCACAGGACCGACAAGCTCATAGATAAGCACTGCAAAAAGAGTGATATTGCGTATAAGTATGCCTTCGCCACCGACAAGTCCATTTGCCGCGATAGCACACATGCCAAGCGCAACGCCTGCCTGCGGGAAAAGTGTAATGCCAAGGTATTTGCAAATCTCGGGAGAGCATTTTGTTGCTTTTGCGCTTGCAAAAGAGCCCAAGTATTTACCAAGGCAACGGAAGAGTATATAAACAATTCCGATAACAACGATCGACCAGTTTGTAAATACACTGAGTTCAAGTTCGGCACCGCTGATTACAAAGAAGAGTGCAAAAAGCGGTGAAGTCCACTTGTCGGATGCGCCCATGAGGTCGTGCGAAAGGGGACATATGTTGCAAAATACGGTGCCAAGCATCATGCATACAAGGAGGGAAGAGAAGCTTATATGTACGGGTCCGATATGGAACTCAAGCATTGAAAGCGATGCTGTAAGGAAAACAAAAGCAATAGTCAGATTAAGGCGGTTGGTATTGGAGTTGAAAAGCTTTTCAAGCTGAGTAAGGATCCAACCCATAACCGCTCCGAGAATAAGTGAGCAAACAATTTCAACAATAGGATTTACAAGAATTGAAACCATGTCGATCTGTCCGCTGATAATAGTTTTTGCAATGCCGAAAGATACAGCAAAAACTACAAGACCAACTGCGTCATCAAGCGCAACTATGGGGAGGAGCAACTTTGTAAGCGGACCGTTTGCCTTATATTGACGCACAACCATCAAAGTTGCTGCAGGCGCAGTAGCAGTAGCAATTGCGCCAAGGGTAATAACCTGTGAAACTGAGAGCACATCAGGCATGATGATATGTATCACATAGAGAGCCACGTCTACAATGAGTGCAGCTGCCAGTGCTTGAAAAATACCGATTACAAGAGCTTGCTTGCCGGTCTTTTTAAGTTCTTCAAGTCTGAACTCGTTACCGATTGAAAAAGCGATAAAACCAAGCGCAACCTCGGAAATCAGCGCGAGCGCTTCGACAGATTCGTGTGTGTTAAATCCAAGACCGTCTATGCCGAGTGCGCCGAGGCAATATGGGCCAATAAGCACACCTGCAATGAGATATGCAGTAACTGACGGGAGTTTGAGCGGCTTGAATGCTCGGGTCATCATAAGACCGACAAGCAATGCTATAGAAACTGAAAGTAAAATATTCAAAATAATCGCTTCCTTTATATTAAAATTAAAGCCTTACATAGCATACCACTATTGGTTCATAAATGCAAGTGTTATTTTGACAAAATTTTTAAGTTTTCAACGGAAAATTTATACAAAATAAAGAGTACTAAAGAGTACTCTTTATTTGCACAGCTTTTCTATCAAATCCCGCATCAAACTATCGCGCCAGATGTGGTAAACATAGCGCACCGGATATGTTTTTTCACCTTTCTCGTATTTGTGGTCATATCCGGGGAGTGGCAGTTCAACTATTTGTGAACGCATAAAGCGTTCACCGTCATTTAATAGCCATGCAACTGCAGTGACATCCCAGATAACGCGGGTCCATGGCTTACCTTTTGCATAAGCTTCAGCTGCGGTGATTGTGTTTTCGCCGAGATATGTAGCAAGCGGATTTTTGCCGAGCAACCACTCTTTTATTTCGGCGTGTGAAAGGGTAAATGCGCTGACAACTCCCATGCAGGGAAGTATAACAAACGGCACACCGCTTGAAATTACAACTCTTGCGGCGGCAATGTCCTGCATAAGGTTAAACTCTTTTGTATCATGGTAGTGAAGAGCATTTGAGCCAAGCCATACCACAACGATGTTTTCTGTGATTTCAGGCTTTTGCAGAATAGCCGATGCGATATTGGTTATTGCACCGATTGCAACCACATACAGCGGATTATCCGGAGTGTATTCCATAGCGGTGCGTGCAAGATGACTTGCCGCATCTGAGATAACGGCTTTGTTTTCATTGGGCAAAAATCTGGGTGAACCGTTGATAACACTCACTTTTTTACCCATGAGCTCAAGAACTTTAAATATTTCCTCATAGCTTTTAATCATGCCGTCACACGGATCGCTTGATTTCTCGTTGTGAAAAGGGGCAGCATAGATAGCTTTTACATTCAGTTTGTCGCTATTCTTAAGAAGATATGCAATTGCAAACTGATCGTCAATTTCGTTGTATGCATCGGTGTCTAAAATAACATCTATCGGATGTGAGGGGACGGATAAGTTATTAAACTTTTGTTCGTTTGTCATGTGTAACTCCTAAAATACGCCCGCGGCTTTAAGTAAAAACGAAGCTGTAAATATGGTAACAACAGAAAATAGTGTTGACCACACCACCATTTGACCTGCAAGTGTGGTATCACCGCCCATTTCCTGCGCCATTGGTACGCTTGAAACTGCAACAGGAGTTGCAAATGCGGCAACAAAAGCCGCAAAATGTGCACCGCCAAAAACATTGCCGAAAGCAAAATACGCTATACCGATACCAAGACAGGGAACAAGTAGAGTGCGCATAAGCGTGCCAAAGATTATTTCTTTTTTCATTTCCGAAACTGCAGAAAACTCAAACTGTGCACCGAGAGCTATAAGTGCAAGCGGAGTTGCCAAACTTGATAGGTATTCAAGAACTTTGTATATCGGAGTGATATCACAAAGCCTAAATCCGATACCGTGCTTTACAAACAAATAGCGTATGTAGATTACAAAAAGACCGGCAGCGATGCTTTGTATAAGCGGATTTTTAAGAATTCCCAAAAGTATCTTTTTGATACTTGGCTTTTCTTTGTCATTGAAAATTGAAAGGCTTATTACCGCTAAAATATTAAGCATTGGTATGAATACCGCTGAAAGCAAGGTTGCAACTGCAACCCCATCATCTCCAAAGAGTGAGCTGGCAAGCGGGATGCCGACCAACGCATAGTTTGAGCGGAAAGATGCCTGTAGCAATACTCCTCGGCGCGGAGGTTGCTTTGTAAGAATCAAAACAAGCGGAAGCGCAATCAAGAATACGCAGATAAGCATTAAAGCAGCGTAAACCACAAAACTGAAATCCATATCTCCGATGTTTTCAATCTTATATACATTCAAAAAGAGCATTGCGGGCAAAAACAAACGAAAAACAAGTTTGTTTGCCATTTTTACAAAATCTATGTTTATAAATCCAGATTTTTTCAGCAGATACCCGATAATAACGGTTAGAATAATCGGGGTAACTGCGTTTATTGCAAAAATAAGTGAACTCATTATGTGCCTCATGACTTGTTTTTATTATTATATCAAAAAACCTATAAGAATGTCAAAACGACATGTTTTTGAAAAACAACTCAGAAAACGTACTGTCTGCACCAAGGTCGATAAATTTTGATTCTTTTGTAATTTTTACAAGGTCATTCTTTTTGCATGCAAATTTTACTGTGCCAAGCAGACTTGAATTGTTTACCGGAACAAATCTGTCAGCAAGTTCGCTCGGAACAAGCCTGAGATATGCGGCATTTTCAATATTTAACTGTGCGGAAAATCCGCCAGCTATATACATTTTTTCAATATCGTCAAACTGCACTCCGCCATGCTTTAAAAGGCATTCAATAGCCGACATCACAGCGGATTTTGCAAGCTGGAATTCTCGGATATCACCGGGAGTAACGCTGACCTTTTCTGAAAGTTCAAAATCCTCCTCCATATATCCGCTTTCCTCTATAGTGCCGTTTCGCACAAGCTCTGCAATGATATCAACAAGTCCTGTTGCACATATTCCCACTGGCTCAGCGTCACCTATTACAGAATAACTTCCGTCCGCTTGATAAAGGCTGACCGCGCCTGTTGATGCACTCATTCCGCATGAGATGTTTGCGCCCTCAAAGCAAGGACCTGCTGCAGCAGTAGCGCATAAGTATTTATCCCTGTTAAAGAGCACGATTTCGGCGTTTGTGCCAAGGTCAATAAGCAATGAATACTTATCCTCTTTGGGCTTATCAACAAATCCAAGTCCCGAAACGATATCTGCGCCGACGAAAGCGGAAATACCGGGTAGAGAGATGATCTCATCTATATTGTCAAAGCCAAGTTTCTTGCCGCTTATCCGCTTTTCTTCCAAAAATACCGGAGTATACGGGCTTACACCAAGGGATGATGCGTCTATGCCAAAGAAAAGATGAAGCATGGTTGTGTTTCCTGCCACATACATCTTTTCAACAGATGCAACATTAAATTCTGCAAGCAGTTCATCAACCATTTGCAAAAGTTTTGTAATTAGTATTTTTTGAAGTTCCTCTGCTCCGTTTTTCGCACAATATTCAATTCTTGATATTACGTCTGCGCCGAACTCTCTCTGCGGGTTTTTTGCAGTTTGGGTTTTTATGATCTGCTTATCATCCAGCGATACAAGAGCAAGTGCAAGTGTGGTTGTGCCAATATCAAGACAAATACAAAGATTTTCTGTGCGTTCTCCACTTTCAGTTGCGCCGGTTACTGAAACGATATCATAGTTTTCGGGTATCACTACCTCAACATCGGAGTGCACAATATACCGGCAAGCAAGTTCTTCTCTGCCGTTTACAATCACTGTACACTTTTTGCACGCACCCCGTCCGCCGCACGGCTTTTCGATATGCACATCCAAAGTACCAAGCAGTTCGCCAAGCAGTTTTTCGCCATCAAAAGCAATTGCCCTTGTTATTCCATTTTGTATTATTTTTAGTATTGGCATTACAAACTCCTAACCTTTAAACAAAATCAAACTAAACTCAAGTGCACCGATGGGCGTTTTCAAATAGTCGGCATTTCGCCGTCCTGTGTGGTGATATACATTGGGTTCGGTGTATAAGTACCGGGCATGCGCCTTAGATGATGGTTTTATACCAATTAAATGATTTACCTTGTCACGGATGCAAGGTAATGTCCGTACGTAAAGCAGACGATACTATCCAATATATATTAACACAATTCTAACTAAAAATAAAGGTGATTTTCTCCAATTTTAAAAAAGCAGCAAACTGCTTTAACAGTTTGCTGTTTTTTGTGTTAACTATTCAAATCAAGAGCCATGGCTTTGTGCAAGCCTTCGCGGAAGTCGGCACATTCTGTTGAGCAATTTTTGTTGTTTTTGGCTGCGTAATATGCGGTGTTGGAAAGCGAAACAACATAGAGATCTTTTTCAAAATCTGCATAACATTCTGTACCGCTGAATCCGGTATGTCCTACACTTCCGGTTGAGTACAGGCCGCCGCCCTGTTTGTAGCGTTCATCGACATACACATATCCAAGCGCTCTGCCAAAGGTAAGGTGAGGACCGTAGTCTTTTGTACCGTTTGCAAAAGTTTCCTCGCTGATGAGAGGAGCATGGCGATTGAGAAGCGATTTTGCAAACAATGCCATATCGTCAATGCAGGAGAAAACGCCTGCGTTGCCGGCAACGCCATAAAGGCGGCGGCAGTTGTCATCGGAGCACTTGTTGTTACCCTCATAAGCTTTGCGGGTGCAGCGCACAATGTTTTCATCCTCAGGGTGATTAAACATTGTGTTCTTCATCCCAAGCGGTCTGGCAATTCTGTCATTAAAGAGCAGATCAAGGGGTTTGTTGTAAACACGCTCAAGCAAAATGCCGAGGATTATAAACGCGCTGCATGAGTAGAAATAGTCGGTTGTAGGCTCAAACAAAAACGGATGTGAAAGCTGGAAGTTTACACAATCCTGTCTTTTATGAGGAGGATAGTATTCGGGATTTACATATCTGCCCATACCGCTCTGGTGCGAAAGAAGCATCCAGAGTTTAAGGTTCTTTTTGTCGTCAGGAGCTTCGGGAAAGTATTTGCCGAGAGTATCGTCAGGGGAAACTAGCCCCTCGTCCATAGCCATATAGAAAAGGGGAGTGGTTGCCATGATTTTTGACACGGACATCATGTCATATACCGTTTGACCGTTAAGCACGTCGCCGCGGTTTGAGTGGAAGAAGCGGTATGCTTCTCCCTCTCTGTCGCCAACGACAACTGAAATATCGCCGCTGCGTCCGTCAGCAATGAACTGTTTGATATATTCTTCTGTATGTGTCCATTTTGTATTGCGTAATTTTTCGTTCATTTTAACACCTTATTTTACTGCTAATTTTAAAATCTTTAGTACGTCAATGAGCTTGCCGTCTTCGTTGATGCATGTGCGAAGAGCCTGCATAACATCGGAAATGTCTACTTTTCTGTCATTGTTAATGTCGCCCTCGATATAGGTCATATTTGCAATAACGGTAGGCATATCATCTGTTTCAGCGCGATAAAGGTCACCTTCTGTGATATATCCCATATGCGCCATGCTTACGGTCGTATTTTCAGCACTTGTGAACGGGAAACTGTCCGGCTCAAAGAGATATGCTGCAAGATATGCGTCAGACGTATTCATCGTAACAACGTATGCTCCGTTTTCAAAGGTTACCTCTGCCGCATCGGCAAGCGATACAGCGGAGCCAATTCCCTCATATTTGCGGAGTGTGAGAGTTGCACCCTCGCAAAGACGGGAGTATGAAATACCGTGCATATCAAGGAGATTCAAAATCTTATCAAGGTTCTCTGCATCTGCACTTACAACATACGCTGTAGGAAGCGCGCGGAGTTTGGACACAGTGTCGAAAAAGCTGAAGTTCTTTGTATTGTTTTCGTCCTTGTATGTACCGTCAACATAAATTGTGGGACGCGGCATTGATATCGTTGTGTTGCCGCTGACGGTTGTCTTAGTTGCAAAGAGATTGTTTTCGTCAAAATCGGTAATTGCCGCAACTCTTGCACGGTTTTCGTAAACGCTCTTTGCAAGTGCGCCGTCTTCCTCAATGAATTCTGCGATAAGCGATTTCAACGCTTCCTTCATTGCAAACACTGCACGCTCATATCTTTCCTTGCCCGACCAGATACGCATGGTTTCTACGATAAAGCCGTACGAACCGCGAGCGGAGGGATAGTCGGTTGAAGTTACGGGGTTACATGTAGCACTATAATAAACGCTTGAGCGAACACCGCTGTTTCTTGTGCGCTCAATAGCATCTACCATAATCTGCATTCCCTTTTGCTCAGCTATGCTTTCGGTTCCGTTTGAAATGGCCGTTACATTATGCAAGGGCGAATTCTGGAGTCCGGAATAGCGAATGCAAACGTCATCAAGATTTTCAATCGAGTAATCAGTTCCATCAACCGTAAGATTGCCGCTATCCTCGTGACAGTCGATAGTTATGGTTGGCATAAAGCTCTTGTAAACATAGATCTGATGCTTAGAAGAGGGGAGATAAAGTGCCATAAGGTCACGGTTAGGGTTAATACCGTCCTCGGTCATACGCTTGAATCTCTGAAGATTGTCAATGCTCACAACAGGCATGATTACAATTGCGCCAAAGTGGTCGAGAACCTCTTCACCGTAGTCTCCGCTAAGCTCACTTGCAAGGAAGAGTGCGCCCTCGGGACCTGCAGGCTCGTTTCCGTGAACGCCTGCGGTAATCATTAGGATTTCACGCTCTCCTGCTGCACGGATAGCCGCTGCAACCTCGTCAAAGCTTGCGCCTTCTGCAACAGTATCCTTGGTAAATACCATTACGGGCCATTCGTTGCCCTTTGCGCTTGTCTCAAACGGATAGAAGGTATAGAGATACTCGCTTTCCTCATCAAGCTTTGCAATATAGTCGCAAACATCTGCATTGGTTAGGAATGCGCGCTCGTTTTCGTGGTACTCAAATGTTTCAGGTTTTGTGTATCCCACAAGGTCCTGCGTGCCGAAGAACGCCATTACCTCATCGGTCTGATTAGAGTATAAATTCTCCATATAAGAGTCTTCAACATAAGGCTCTAGAGGGCACTCAAAATTAAGACTCTCTGTTTTGCCGCTTACATAGAAATACTTGATTTCGTAGTCGCTGCCGCCGCTGCCGTAGTAAACCTTGTAGTAGTAAAGACCGGGGTCAACATCTGCCTCGGCTACGCCGCGGCCGTCCTCTGTGGTTTTAGTAAGTGTAACGGATACGCGGTCATCCTCACTTGCAAGGCCTTTTACCATAACGATGTTGGGCTGTTTTTCGGCGTTTTCAAGAGGATTGTAATAGTAAACCTTTACATGGGTAGAGTCGAAGCGGTCAGTGTAGCGGAGAGTGTATGTAACCGCCGTATCGCCAACTACTTTATTGAGAACATCTGTA
>SVRG01000026.1 GCA_015064965.1 Oscillospiraceae bacterium | reverse complement strand
GCGGAGTCAGGAAGCAATCTCAGCCAGGGACAGCGACAGCTTTTGTCAATTGCAAGAGCCGTTCTTGCAAATCCCAAGATCCTAATTCTCGATGAGGCGACAAGTTCTGTAGATACAAGAACCGAGCGCCATATAGAACACGGAATGGACAGACTTATGCAAAACCGCACCACATTTGTAATTGCGCACCGCCTTTCCACAGTTCGCAATGCAAATGCAATTATGGTGCTTGAAAAAGGTGAAATTATCGAGCGCGGTACACACGATGAGCTGCTTGCGCTCGGAGGCAGATACTACGAGCTATATACCGGCAAAAAAGAATTGGACTAAAGCGCCATAAGTTCTTTTAGAAAATGTCATAGTCGCAATTACGGCTATGACATTTCTTTTTGTCACCCTTAGAATTTTATTTTAGATAACACGCACAAAGGCGGCATGGTCATATATGACCATGCCGCCTTTGTATTTAAAACATATTGATTTTTGAAGCGCTCACAGTATCATCTGAAAAACTCAGCCAAAGCATAAAATGAGCACCATTACTTTTTTCATAATTTCTACTTATTTAAGATTAATAGTTATCCAAGTAGAGGTATCATTCAAATCCATGCCATTGATACGGTCATCAACATCAGTAGCAACATCGGTAAAGCCAGGACATACCAAAATAGAGTCACCGGTAAGACCAAGTGCTGCGCGATTGAACGAAAGCTCATAAACTCTGCCGCCGCTTGCGTTCTTTGTGCCACCGACAACGCCGCTTGGAAGTTGGTAATCACCATAAGATATCTCAGCCTTTACATATCCTGATTCAGTAGCTATACAGATATAGTTTGTATCGTCCCTATTATTAGCATTATCGGTGCGGTCGATTGCAACATAGATATAATTGTCATCATACGCAAAGCGATACGCAGCCTGGACGTCAGGAGTAAGGCTTCCTACAAAAAGAGCATCCTTGATCTTCTTCCATTCCTGAAGGTTACCGTCTGCAACCATATTTTTCTTAGTTGCATCTATCGGGTGATTAAGGTGAACCTTGCCCATGACGGTAGTATTGTGAAGAACTTCGTTACCGTCAACTGTTTCAGGAGTAACACCCTTATATCTCTTATACGTCATCGATACAAGCGCGACATGCGAACTTATCGGGGTCGCATGGCTCCAGAAACCACCATCAGTATTAGAATTGTTATAGAAAATATTGGACTCATACGCAGTGGACATATTAGTACCGCGGTTATTGAGAAGTCTTGTATAGAGCATACTCGAATAGTTGTAAGTAAGTAAAACCTCTCCGGAAACAAATCTCATAAGCGTAGGAGCCGCGCCGCGGAATACATCATTTTTTACATTTGAAGGTCCAGCCTCATCAATTGCAAGCTCGGTCCATTCGCGTTCTACATTCGAATATGCCTTACTGATCATATGATAATTGCGGTCTACAGATCTTGTTTCGGCAACAAGCATCATCTTATCTCCTGCAGCAAGTTCGATAACACCCGGCATCTGCCCATGTACAAACGGAACTTTATTTCCGTTTATCGTGAGATTACCAGCTGCATACTGATAAACGCGCTTTGCTGCAAAAGGAGCAGTTGTTACATCCGGTACCCATGTATTGCCGCCGTCAGTAGAAGCAATCATACCTACACCGCTTGAACGCATGCTATCCTGGAATCCGTATTTGTAAAGCATTGGAGCAATGTGTGTAAAGTAGATTTCAACAGTTCCGTCCGTGCGCTGTAAAATTTCGGGTTCCCAGTTCTGTCCATGGTAAACCGAAACAGGATTAGACCACTTAATAGAATTATCACTGCTTACAGTTCCTCTTACAACCTCAAGAGTAGAAAGAGCTGCATATTCTTTAAGTGAATAAGCCGAGCAAGGGCGACGCGAATATACGCAAAGAATGGTTCCGTCATTTAGCATACAGTGGTCTGCGGTAGTTGCATAGTACGCATCATCTGTGCCCTTCATCGAACCGCTCTCATGAGTAAAGGTATGATTTGCCGCATTGTAAAGAACCTTGGGATCTGCCCATGTCATTCCGTCAGTACTCGTAGTATAGTAGAGATGCATGCCCTCCTGCGCATAGTTAAGGGTCATGAGATAGAGATTATCTTTCACCTTGGTTATACGTGGGTAAAATGCATTTTGATATCTTGCATGGTCATTTTCATCAAGCTCTACCATCGAGCTTCTGTCAAGTTCGATATATGCGTTGCCGCCTGCATTAGAATTATTTTCAGAATAGGTATTGAGATTGTAAATAGAAGTCTTGGAGGTATAGTTGGAACCAGTATAGGTCGAGAGGAGGGAAACTGCCGCTTCGTCCCCCGAAGCCGCCGCCTCGGAGACAACCTCATATACGCTCGAAACTGCTCCGCCTGTTTCGGAGCCCGTTCTCGAATAATAAACAGTACGTTTGACGCCGTTTGCATCCGCATAGGTGATATAGGGACGAACGGTAATCTCGTCCGCGAGAGATGGAACATCTACGCCTAACACTGTAACTGTAAAAGTGATGGTGGTTTCGTCCTCGGCATATGTAAACACACCGGGTACTACAACGCCGCTTTTTACATTTGTTCCTTCCTTTTTGGTAAGTTTGCCGTTTGTATCAATATTAATTGCCACAACGCCGCCATAGCCGATATCGGTTGCATGCTCGTTTTTCGGAGTAAGAGTGCCATTGAAACCTTTACGGTTGAGAGAATTCAGTCCCTCAACAGTGCTTCTCATTTCTTTATTGAACTTTACAAGGTAGCGTATGCCGTTTACATCAGAAGCAAACTCAACCTTTGGTATCGAAAAGCCGTAGTTCCCCTTTTCTACAGTAGCACCGTAAACAGTGCCGCTATAGTCATTGCTTGCAGCCATTGTTACATCAAGTGCCGTTGCAGCTTCCTCGGTGGTAAACCATCCACCAAAAAGCCCACCACTCGGTACAGCAAGCGATGAAATATCACCCGAAGATGTCTCCACAGTAACCTTAATGGGGAGTGCCGCCGATGAAACCAATCCCAAGAGTGCTACGCTAAGGCATAATACTATTATAAATCCAAAAATCTTTTTCATAAAACTACACCTCAACATTAGCCTACAAGTTTACCAAGCCCTACGTCTGCACCGAGAACGTGTCTGATAATCAGCATTGCATCAGCAATGGTAACTTTTCCGTCAGCGTTTGTATCAATGCTATCACGAAGCGAACTTGTCTTTACGCCTGCAATATACTTAAAGCTTGACAAAGCATCAATCATGTTTACTTTGCCGTCTCCATTGGAGTCGCCCGAAATATGCTGCTGCTTGGGAAAATCAACTCTAATAGAAGAAAACTGAACATAGTTCTCACCTTCATATGCCGATGTATAAACAAAGAGCGTAAAAGCCATTATTATACACAATGCAAATAAAATAACTTTTTTCATTATAACTCTCCCTTGTTTCAAATCAATCTTAAGCCATGTAGAAGTGCCCGGAGTTCGCATCACAAGCAAAAAGTACCGATGCAATAACAACTTTTTGTATTAAAATATCGGTTAGCCTGCAACAGCTTTCATTTCATTTAACCTTGTCCAAGGATGTACTTGAAAATGCGAATCACGGAAACAAGATTAAGATTTCTGTCATTCAAGCCGTCTTTGAGCATTTTTAGCGCATCAATAATTTCGATTGTACCGTTTCCGTCATAGTCCATATAATCAGTGGAATCATTACTGTAAACTAAAGATTTTGCCTCTACACTGTTAATATTAGCCGAAAGGTCACTGGCAAGTGCACTTACGCCAAAAATAATTTCACCTTCGCCAAACGAAGCTATATCAATTTCCTGAGAAGTTGCTGTGGTTTCATAAACCTTTTGTGCTACACCGTCAACATAAACGGTAAGTCTGTACAACTTTGCACCGTTTACTGCGTTAAATGTTGCAATGTTTTCCTCCCACACAAGGCCGGAAGGTGCCACAAGTGCAGATCGTTCACCGCGGAGTGTATTGCTGAATGCAGGGTTTGTATTAGAGAAAATCCAATCTACAATGCCTGCAGTCTTAGCAGCCTGCGACCAGATATTATGTCCGCCGCCTGCAAATTCAGTATACTTTATAGTTGTATTGCCAGCATTCTTGATAGCATTTACAAGAGCACGCGTAGCCTCTACAGGAAGAGTTGCGTCAGCATCACCATGGAAGGTCCATATGTTTTGATGAGCATAGCGAGCTGCTATTGCATCTACAGCATCATAAAGTTTACATCCTGCGAGCGGAGCTGCTGCTGCAAACACATATGGAAAGCGCGCAGTAAGAGACCATGTTGCACCGCCGCCATTAGAAGAACCGGTCACATAGATACGGGACGTATCAACACGATAGGTATTGAGGAAGTAGTCAAGAAGTTCTATCGCCGCATTGAGATACTCACCGTTTTCAAATTCACCACTTTTGAGTTGTTCTGCAAATCCAGAACTGCCCGCATAATCGGTTACCCATTCTTCAGGGCTCTTTGCACACTGTGGCGCAATCATAATGCAATCATATTCAGAGTTAAACACTTCATTATTAAGTGCCGCACCGTTGGTAGTAAGCTGGGTTGTATTATTGTTTCCGCGAGATCCGTTGCCGTGCATATAGAGAAATACAGGATAGTTTTTTGCACTTGTAGCGTAATCATCGGGGAAATAATAGCGATACGGAAGCGCGATTCCGTTTGATGCATTAAATGTACCGTACTCAAACTCATCATTAGGAACCTTTGCGGTTATGCTGCCTGCATCGGTGATAATTGAGGTAAAGTTAGATGCCTTTTCAGCAAGCGCTGCACCGTCCTTGTATTCGGACACATCCAAAATAGATGTTCCGCCTGCCGCAACAGTACCGTCAGCGCTGATAAAATCGGTAAAATCGCCACCGATAACCTTAATATCAAGTTTTCCTTTTATAACAGAGACATCGCCGGTAATAATCTTTCCAACAAATGTACCGCCACTGATATTGAGGTCTACGTCACCGGCTGTACCCGAAGTACCGTTGCCGGGATAGATATTGTGAATAGTGCCGCCGCTGATATCTATATGCGCCATACCTTCAAAATCTTTTTTAACCTGACGGGAGAAGCCGCAAATGATAAATTTACCGCTCTTTATTGTAATATGAGAGTCAAGGTCGGTTGAAACGGTATTATACTTGTCAGCGCCTGATTGTACACCGCCGAGAATGGATGCTCCGTGTGCAACAACAGAATAATCGCCATAGTTTACGCACTCCACACCTTCATCCATAACGATATCGTTAAACTGAGCAACAAAAAGAACATGGTTATAGCTCTTTGCGGTATCGCCGCGGAAAGTAATATTGGCAAACGTGGTGGGACCGTTCAAAATATAGCGGCACTGTGCGATATTAATACCGCAATCTGTACCGGTACGGTAATCGTTGCCGCCGTAAACCTGTGTTACGGTAACCTTGCCACTATGAGAAGGCTCGGTAAACGCTTCGGTAACGCCGACCTTGCCGACAACAACAATTGTGCCGCCGCCCTCGCCAAGCGCCGCATAAGCCGCATCAAGCGTACCTACAGGAGTTTCTGCACTTGAACCGTTGCCGGTACCGCCATCGGAAACGTAAACCACGGTTTCAGCAGCTAATACTGCAGTGCCAAGTACCAGACAGCAAATCAATGCCGTAATGAGAAAAAGCAATTTCTTCATGGTATTTCTCCTTATTTAAATACTATATTTTTATAATAGCATAACTGCTAATATATGTAAAGAAAAATTTAAACATGAAAAAAAAGGACGTAAATACGTCCTTTTTTTCATGTTTGTTTTAATTATTTAGCTATTTCTGCGTCGGGAGCGTTTTTCTTAACGCTTTCAATACCGTTAAGGCAGCTATCCTTGGAGGTGTAGCCTTCAGAAACTGCGATTACTTCGCCATTCTTAGCCTTGAGTCTGAATCTGTACTCGCCCGCTTTATCCTGATATACTTCGAATTTGGGGTGCTTTACAGTTTCGAAATTTTCAACTGTCTGGTCCTCAACTTCGCCTACACAGTTCTTGCGAACGCTCTCGATGCCGTTAAGGCATGCAGACTCGGAAGAATATACTTCAGAAGTAGCGATAACCTGACCGTTACCTGCCTTTAAATCAAATTTAACACCTGTGGATGTTTCTTTAACAACAAACTTGCCCATTGGTTTAGTCCTCTCTTTCATAGACATCGGTTTTTCAACCTTTTCTGTCTAAATTGTAGCATGTTATTTAAAAAACGTCAAGTATTTTGTGGAAAATGTTTATATTTTTTCAAAAGAACTGCTCAAAAATGCCTTTGTTTTATCACTTTGAGGATTTCCAAATACTTCATCCGGAGTTCCCATTTCCTCTATAACACCGTCTGCCATAAAAATAACCTTATCGGAGACATTTCTGGCAAACTCCATTTCATGTGTTACAATTATCATGGTATGATCCTCACCTTTAAGTCCCTTTATAACGCGCAAAACTTCACCGGTGAGTTCAGGGTCCAGCGCACTTGTCGGCTCGTCAAAGCATAAAATCTCCGGTTGCATCACAAGCGCGCGTGCAATTGCCACACGCTGCTGCTGACCGCCCGAAAGTTGACACGGATACGCATCCTTTTTCTCCAAAAGCCCCACTCTTTCCAAAAGCGCCGTTGCTTTTTCGTCTATTTCGTCATATGCAGCTTTTTTATCGTGCGCAGTAAGCTTTTGCTTTTTCAGCGCGAGTTTAGGAGCAAGTGTAAGATTATCCATTACGCTATACTGCGGAAAAAGATTAAAAGATTGAAACACAAGTCCAAACTTAAGGCGTTTTTCGCGCATTTGTGCATCGCTGTAGTCAGCACCGGCTTCAAACACTGTTTCACCGTCCACAGAGATGCTGCCACCGTCCGCCTTCTCAAGCGAATTCAAGCAACGAAGCAGTGTGGTCTTACCGCTACCTGACGAACCGATAATGGCAAGCACCTCACCCTTTTCAAGAGAGAAGCTCACGCCCTTTAAAACATCGGTTTTTCCAAAACTTTTTTCTATATTCTTAACTTCAAGTAATGCCATATTGCTCTCCTCCTTTTAAACCCTGTAATAACTAAGCTTCTTTTCGAAGTAGCCAAAAAGAAGAGAAAGCAGGCCGACAAAAATCAAATAGAATACTGCGGTATAGAAAAGCGGCCACATAAGTCCGTATGCAGCAAATTCCTGTGCCGCCTTTATTATCTCAACTATCATAATTACTCTCGCAAGCGCGGTATCTTTAACAAGTGTAATTACCTCATTGGACATGGGCGCAAGAATGCGTTTGACAACCTGCATAAGAACAACTTTGAAAAAGATCTGCGTCTTTGTCATTCCGAGCACCTGTCCGGCTTCATACTGTCCTTTGGAAATACTCTCTATTCCGCCGCGGTAAATCTCAGAAAAATAGCAAGCGTAATTGATTACAAAAGCCGCTATCACCGAGCCGAAGCGCGAAAATAGCGGTGTGCCGAGCAAATATCCCGGTACATAGAAAACTATAATAACCTGAAGCATAAGCGGTACACCGCGAATGATCCAGACAAAAAACTTTGTTATGTAAGCGAGAGGCTTGAACTTTGACATTGAGCCAAAAGAAATCACCAAACCTAAAGGAAGCGCTAACACGAGTGTTAGCGCAAAAATCAGGCAGGTTTGTTCAAGTCCTTTAAGCAAGCTTAGCGTAACTTCTACAAAACCCATACAAATTTATTTCCTTTATGTTTTTGGAGGCTTATTCAATGGTCTCGGAAACGTTGAGAACGTTCTCAAAACCGTACTTGGTAGCAAGCTCCATAAGCTTGCCGCTTTCATCAAGCTGCTTAATTGCAACGTTAACCTTTGCAGTAAGGTCGCTTCCCTTCTTGAAACCGATTGCATAGATCTCGGATGCGAGCTGGATATCCTCGACGATTGCGAGATCCGCATAGTCGCCATTGCCGCAGAGGTTCTTTGCAAGAAGAATGTCAACAACGATAAAATCAACTGCGCCGGACTTAACTTCTGGGAATGCATCAATCTGTGCAGGAGCAGTGTTTACCTTATCTGTAACACTTTCAGCATATGCAGCGCCGGCGCTGCCGCCCTCGGCACATGCGCTCTTGCCTGCGAGGTCAGCTTCAGACTTGAAGTTTGCAAGATTGTCAGCCTTTACAACGATGCACTGCTGGTTGAGCATGTATCCGTAAGAAAAGTCTACAAGGTCGCTTCTCTTAACGCCATTGTCAGAGGAGTTAGCGGTAAAGCCGTTCCAGATACAATCGATTGCGCCGGAGTTAAGTTCATTATACTTCTGTTCCCAGTCGATTTCCTGGAAAGAAACGTCCATGCCGATGATTTTGCCGACTTCCATAGCAAACTCAGACTCAAAGCCTGTCCAATTGCCATTTTCGTCTTTTTCGTTCATGTTTTCAAAAATAGTAACGCCGCAAACAAGGGTGTTATCATCTTTTTTGCCGCAAGCTGCAAAGCAAAATGCGCACATTGTAAGTGCAAGTACGAGTGCAATAATCTTTTTCATTTTAGTGGTCTCCCTATGTAAATCTTATTCGTTTTATCACTTTAGCGTGCTAAACTGATAACATACTAACATAACTTCCCTGCTTTGTCAATACTTTTTTTGAAAAAAGTTTATAAATTTGCAACAAAAAAGCGACGGCACAAATGCCGTCGCTTTTTTGAAAGGCTTACGCCTCTTTCTTAACGATTTCCTCGCCCTTATAGAAGCCGCATGCGGAGCATACGCGGTGTGCGCGATTGTACTCGCCGCACTTAGGACACTTTACCATGCCGGGGAGCGGAAGCTTCCAAACATTGGAACGTCTCTTGTCTCTACGAGCCTTGGATGTTTTTCTCTTCGGTACTGCCATTTAGAATACACCTCCTTAGATGTTGCACAAAGTGCTATCTATATTATTTTTATTCTTCATCAAACATTGAGAGAAGCTTTGCAAACGCAGGATTCAACTCCGTTGTGGGGCAATCGCACTCGCCCTCGTTCAAATCCTTGCCGCATTTTTGGCAAAGCCCTTTACAATCCTCTTTGCAGAGAACACGTGTTGGGAAATCAAGCAAGAGAATTTCAGAAAGTTGCTCGTCAATATCAAGCATGCCGTTTTCAACAACGACAAACTCCTCTTCTTTCTCCTCGGCATCATCCACCATTCCCTTAGGAACCACCGTGCGTTCAAAATCAATCGCAAACTCGCCCTCAACATTGCAAGCGCAACGCGCACACAAAGTTTTATAAGGAAGAGATACCGAAAGAGTAAGACGCATATATCCTGCATTATCGGTAATTACACCGGAAACTTTAGCAGGGGACGGAAATGTAACGCCCGAAAGATTAATCGCACCATCCATCTCGTTTGCCGAAACATCAAGCATATAATCAATCTCAAGTCTGCTTTTTTCTCCCGAAAGAAGCGACGATATATTTAGTACCATATACCCATACTCCTTTCAAGCATAGAAATGCAACATAAGCATTATACATCAGCAAAATGCGATTGTCAAGAAAAAAGTTGCAATATTTTGATGTTTTTCTTTGACTTTGCAAAGATAAAGTTGTATAATATTCACATCACGCATCTTGGAGGTCGCTATGTTTGGCAAAATCCTTAAATTGACATGGAATCTTTTTTGGGTGGGGCTTATGATTTTTGTAGTAGGCATGCTCGCTTTCAGGTTTTATACACTCAACCACTACCCCTCATTTGCAGAAGGAATTGTCGCAACAGATAAACTTAAAGAAGGTTACAAAGACGGAAATATATCCGCTATTACATGGAGAATGCCGATGGAACTTGACGAAGAAGGCTACTTTTTTGTACACGAGCCAATCTATTGTCAAGACGAAAAAACCTTAATAATTACTATACGCTACAACGATAATTTGCTAAACGAACTTGGGTCTGACAAAGACGGCGAAAATCTTTTGCTTTACCCATCGCTTTCTTATGAGGAAGCAGAGAGAAAACTGCCGCTGACTTACACATACGGACACGCATACGGCTTATATTCTTATCGCAGATATGTTTTTGAAAATGTGGAACTTTCGGAATATGAGCATTTGTACCTCAACATACACCTTGAAGAGGACTATGAGTCTTCGCCGTTTGTGATTCTTGATATCTATGACTCAATCGCACCTACAGAAGAATACAAACTTTCAAAGAAAGATATAAAGGCACTACTCTTCTGACGGCGACCTTCCGTAATACTTTTTATATGCACGGCTGAACTGACATACCGCTCCATAACCGACCGCCTCTGCGATCTCGGTTATGGGGCGTTTTTCTTTTGCTAAAACATATGCTCTTTTCATGCGAATCTCTGTCAGTTTTTTAAAAGGAGTGGTAGAATACTTCTTTTCAAAAAGTTTTCGCAAATATATTTCACTTATATAACAACTGTTTGCCACATCTTTAACTGTAAGCGTATTATCGTGATAGTTCTCCATCATATATTCAACCGCTTGCCTTGCTATTGTATCCGACATACGGTTTTCGCTTCTTTCCGAAAACAGTTCTGCAGCTATAGAATAGATTTCGCTGTAAACAATCATTCTTCTCCGTGCAAAAAGAGATACCGAAGCCTTCTTTATAGTATTGTAACATTCGATTGCACGTGCATTTGATACAGCGACAAGAGAAGCAGGCTGTGTATAAGGCTCAGAAGTTAAAAAGTTCAATACTATACTTTCAGCATCTTCAAGGCATTCATTGATATAATTCAACCCCTGCGGTAAAAAAACGGCGTGCTTACTATCTGAAAACACGCGCACATCTCCAGCAGTAAAACTAATACGTCCTTTCAGCGTTAAAATAAAACACGCAAAACGACGTTTTTCAAATTCCTTTTTCCGTCCTTTTTTATCTGTGGCATAAAAGCAACTCACAAATTTAGTTATTGCAAAATTTTTAAAATCCATTTCATCACCCGATCAATTATAGCATGAAGTATAAAAATAATCAATTAATTCCACTATTATAGCCGTATTTGTATAATTTTAGCAAAACAATATATAACTTCTATCATTTACTTTCGTATCATGTACTGCTAAAATTAAGCAAAACGGAGGTGTGATACATGATTTTTAACGAAAAAGTAGCAATAGTTACAGGTGCGGCCATGGGCATCGGATACGGCTGTGCGCTCAAATTCTCTGAGGGCGGCGCAAAGCTTGCGCTTGTGGATATCAATTATGAAAAGCTTGTTGAGGTAAAAAAAGAACTTGCTAAATACGGAAATGAAGTACTTATTTACAAATGTGACGTAAGCGACGAAACCGGTGTCAAAGAAGTTGTAGACGATGTAATTGCAAAATTTGGCAAAGTTGACATTCTTGTAAATAATGCTGCCATATGGAGGAACTGGTCAAAGTTTGAAGAGACACCGATTGACCTTTGGAAAAAGATGATCGACATCAACGTGATGAGCGTTGTATATTTTACAAACGGAGTTCTTCCCGGCATGAAAGAACGAAATTACGGAAAAATCATCAACGTGTGCTCAGTTGCAGGAGTTTACGGCAACGCAAACATGGCTTGTTACTCAGCCACAAAAGCCGCAGTTGTTGCAATGACAAAAGCACTTGCAAAAGAAGTTGCTCATCTTGGAATCACTGCAAACTGTGTTTCTCCCGGAAGCGTAAGTCCTGCTGAAAACCCCGACCCGTACTTTACTCAAAAAAGCGACCTTGCCTTTATGAACAGAACCGGCTCTGACATGGAAAATGCAAATGTAATATGTTTCCTTGCAAGCGATGAAGCATCATATGTTTCATGCCAGAACATTCAGGTTGACGGCTGTCGCAGGAAACAGTAAATATAACAAAAACGGCTCTTATGAGCCGTTTTTTATTTCTGTCAAAGACTTAATATAGAATGTGCCGTCATCACGCTTCATGCACAGCACCCTATAAAGCGGAGACGTTTCTTGATTCATCGCACACGAAAACGTACACACATAAGTGTTTTCGGTTTCGTAAAGTTCGGAAATGCTGATGTCCGCGCTATTGTCAACGCTTATTCCTACCGATACATATGCATCAACCTTTTCAAGATATGTGAAAAGTTTTGTGGAATTATTATTAACACTCACAGCACCGCCGAAATAACGATAAACAGTACTTTCAAAGTCAACCGCAGGTATAACTGTTGTCAGTTCATACACAGGATATTTTTCGCGCGCCTCGGCAATAAGCTCCACATTCGCATTATACTTTGAAAAGTTTTTAGCAAGCACCGCGCATAGAATTCCGTCACGGTAAAGCTCTGCCGCGTCTGTGGGATTGTCAAACTCATGAAGATACGGAGAATTCTGTACCATCATTGAAATTATATCAATAATTTCCGAAGCAACTTCTCCGTCATACGAGAGTTTTGCGACGCTCTCTTCTGCCACATAATCATGTGTGTCAATGCCTAAAATATCATAAAGCGAGCATGAACAAAGTGACAAAACGAGCAGGCTGCATATCAACAGTTTTAGCGTCCTCATACTCTCTCAGTCGAAACAACGGTAAAGCCAACATCTGTAACTGCTTTTTCAAGTTCTTCTGTCGAAACCTTTGCAGGACACTTGATTCTTGCAGTTTTTTCCTCAAGAGAAATCTTTGCACTGACGCCTTTTATCGCCTCAAGCGCAGTTTTAACACGCGCACTGCAATGCGCACAATTCATACCGTTTATATGCATTGTATAATTGATTTTTCCAAACATCACGTCATCCTCCGATGTAGTAATTTCCGGCAAAGTGATGCGGAGCGTTACAAAAACAGCCCCAATTGGCACAACTGCCAACATTGCCGCGAGAAAAGGTGATACAAAAATGCCAAACGAAGCAAGCAAAGCACCGAGCGCAGAAAAAGCAACAGAAAGAAATGAACACTTCCTCATTGCACGAGCTGCCGATTTTCCTATAGCCAAAGAATAGCAGGCTGTGCTCAAACTATCCAATACAATATCAGAATTACCCGTCCAAGATAAAGTTGCAACCACATCGGCATTTGCAATAATTTTTTGGCTTATCACCATTGCTTTTATTTTAACACCCTTTTTAAATTCTTGCAATACCTTTTCGCGTTCCGAAAGCAAAATATCAAAATTTCCTTTTACTGTATCATGCTCATTTGCGGCGAGCAAAACACACCGTTTTCCCATTTTGCGAATCTCATTTATTGCAGACTCCGCATCCGCTTTTTTTCGATTGCGAAACAACAAGATGCCGCAAAAATCGCCGTTTTTGGCAACATAAATCGGTATTTTATCGCCGAAATCAATATTTTTAACAGCGTTTGGCAATTCAATTCTTTTTTCTTTTAGTAGTTTTTTGTTGCCTATAAAGTATTTATCCTCATCAACAGTTCCTCCTACCCCTCGTCCGCTTATTTCAAAGCAATTTTCGGCTATTCCAAGACAAAGCTCTGCTTTTATCGCTGCTTTTTTAAGTGCATCTGCAAACGAATGATTAAAATGTGATTCTATCGAAAATGCTGCTGAAAGCAACTTTATTTTATCGCCGTCGGTACTGTAAATATCGTAGAGCGAGTACTCATTTTCAGTAACAACGCCTCTGCTATCGCAAATAACCTCTCTTACCCTCCCAAGCCGCGCAAACACATCTGCATTTTTTACAGATACTCCGATACTGAATGCAATTCTGTTGCAAAGAATTGACACAAGCACATTAACTGCAGTTATTGCAATGGGACAAAAAAGCGCACATACCAAAAATGAACGGCACATTGTTTCATACATTCCCTCTCCCAGCGCAAGATTAATTGTAACTGTCAAAACAAACAACGCAAGCGAAGCCGCAAAACTCGCCTTACATATACCGTCTGAATAAGTTTGTTCTTTTGAAGTATTTATAAAAGTTTTCTTCTCAACATACTCGCTTAATGTAAATAAAAAGCAAGCAAACGCAGAAAAACAAAAATAGTTTTCTTTATCAAGTGTAACCATACTGTGCAAAACAGTAGAAAAAACATTCAAAAACAAAATTGAATATGAATTTGGGGTAATATTGCAAAGCGCATTAAACCCATTTACGATACCGTTTCTTACATTAAAAACTGCAAAAACAAAGATTACTGTCATTATAGCAAAACTTGCTCCGACAAAATAAGCTACAAACAAAAACACACTGCAAAGAAGTGCAACTGTCAAACGCATTATGTCTGTATTTGCCGCCTTTATCTCTTTTATAACTTCTGCTTTCATACCGTACCCCATTCGTTAATATTTCCTTAAATTATATTTTTTACAAAATATATATCAAATTCTAAAGTTATATGTTATAATAATATCGTATGCTTTCTCGGAGGTGTATAAATGAAAATTATAAGATTTGCCGTAGGCGACATTATTGAAATGAAAAAGAGTCATCCATGCGGGACAAACTCGATGCGTATAGCAAGAGTTGGAAGCGACGTCCGGGTTATCTGCAACGGATGCGGACGTGATATGACAATACCGCGCGAAAAACTTGAAAAAGCAGTATGCCGCATTACAAACAATACGGAGGATTAACATGAAATACTTATCTTTCTTAAAAAACAAGAAAAACTATTTGATTTTAGCATTTTTGGCTCCGGCACTTTTAATGCTTGTTTCATATTTTATTTTCGGAGTTTTCCCCTTCGGTAAAAACTCGGTGCTGGTACTTGACCTCAATGCACAGTATGTTTACTTTTTTGGTACTCTTCGTCGAGCACTTTATGGCGATGCCAGCCTGATTTATTCTTTCTCACGCGCGCTTGGCGGCGAGTTTATCGGCATATTTGCATATTATCTTTCCAGCCCTCTGTCCTGGATAGTCGCGCTCTTCCCCGAAAGCATGATGCTTGATGCACTTCTTGTTTTGTTTGTAACAAAATGCGGTCTTTGCGGTCTTACACTCGCAATTTATCTCGACAGCCACCATATAGGTACAAAAGCTTCAAGAATCATTTTTGGTATTCTCTATGCTCTTTGCGGATATGCGGTTATTTATCAGCACAACACCATGTGGATCGACTGCATGTATCTGCTCCCCCTCGTAGCACTCGGTATCGAACAACTTATTTCAAAGCGCAAATACCTCCTCTTTACCGTTTCTCTCGGTGTAGCTATTTTCTCAAGCTTTTACATCGGTTTTATGATGTGTATTTTCTGCTTTATTTACTATTTCTATGCATATTTCTGCATTTGCAAAAATGATGAAAATGAAAAATCTCATTTTGTAAAATCGCTTATCCGCATGGGAATTTTCTCCGCAATCGCAATTGGCCTTGCGGCATGCATAATTCTTCCCACTTACTACTCCCTTGAATTTGGTAAAAACACTTTCTCAAATCCCACATTCGAGCTTGAAGCAAGATTTGACTTTTTAGACCTTGTAAGCCGTATGTTTGTAAATGCATACGATACCGTGCGTCCCGAAGGATTGCCCATTATTTACTGCGGTACTCTTACAATGATTATGCTACCGCTTTTCTTCATGGCAAAGAAAGTTCCTCTCCGTCAGAAGATCGGAACTGCCATACTTATAGGTGTTTTTGTAGTTTCGTTCTCCATTGATGCAATAGACAAGTTCTGGCACGGTATGCAGGCGCCCAACTGGCTCAACTACCGATACAGTTTTATGCTTGTATTTATCATGATAATTGCCGCGGCAAAGGCTTTTGTTGAGATTCACAGCTATACATCAGGTCAAAAAGCCGGCACTATTGGCGCTTGGTTTATCATTTTGATGATAGCTCAAAAAGATGTGGAGTTTTATACTGCAGACAAAATCGTAATTGACCGCACCCTGCTTTGCTTTTATGTTGCTGCAGCCATGCTTGCAATTTACGCAGGTGTTCTCGCACTGTACAAAAGCCAGGAATACCGCAGAGTGGCAACAGCAGTACTGGCCCTATTCATATGTTTTGAAATGGTTGGACAATGCATATCAAGCATAATTTATCTTAACGACGATGTCGTTTATACTTCGCGCACATCCTACCTCAACAACAGAAACAAATACAAGCCTGCTGCAGACTTTATTTTAGAGCACGACGATTCGTTCTATCGCTTTGATAAAACCAAGCACCCCCTTATCAACACCCCAATGATGCTTGGTATACGCGGCTTTACAAACTCAACCTCGACTCTGAACCGTGATACTATTGATTTTCTTCAGCATATGGGTATTTCTTCAAAATCACATTGGTCAAAGTATTACGGCGGAACACCTGCGTTTGATTCATTCCTCGCATTAAAATATATAATAACAGATCCCGAATATGATATCCCCAATGGATATGTTCATCTCTACGATTCTTATGACGATAACGGAGATGTCGAAACATCCGTTTATGAAAATCCGTATGCTCTTTCTGTAGCATATGCTGTAAACAGTAAAATCAAAGACATTCATCTTGCATATCCCAGCACCTATAAAAAAGATATTGAGGCGGGCAAGTATGAGGAGTACACTGCATACAACACTCCTCCGGAACGAATGAATGTAATGATGGGTGCAATGCTCGGCACGGAAGAAGCTGTGCCTATGTTTGTAGCGGTTGACAATATTACCGAAAGTGATGTAAACATCACATACAAGCCGGTAAGCGATAATCACTCAAAGTATTCCCCCACTGACACTGCTCAGTCATCATCCATGCAGTATGATTTTGTGGCAGAGAGCGACGGCATTGTCTATATGTATATCCCTACGAACTATCCAAGAGAGGTGAGCGTACTTGTCAACGGTGTTGACAAAGGTTCGGCACTCGCAAATGAAACCGACCGCATGATTTCACTGGGCTCTTTCTCAGAAGGCGATGACATAAGCGTTTCGCTTTCACTCAAAGAAGACGTCTTTTATCTCCAAAATGATGAGCCTCTTTTCTGGTACCTTGATATGTCTGTATACAAGCAAAGTTTTGCAGCTCTTGCAGAAAATGAGTTCAACATTGAAAAATGGAACGATACTTGCTTCAGCGGTACTATAAATATTCCAACCGACCGCACTACAGTTTTCACATCAATTCCTTATGATGCAAACTGGCGCGTATGGATTGACGGCGAAGAAGTCGAAGTTTACGAAAATCTTGAAGCACTAGTTGCTTTTGATGCGCCTGTCGGAGCACACGAAATCGTTATAAAATATGTGCATAAACAACTTCATATCGGACTTTGCATCACTGCAGTAAGCATTGCTTTGCTTTTGGCAATCTGCTTTATTGACCGCGCCGTAAAGAAAAAACGCGAAAGTTTTGAAGTTGAAATTGTTGAATTGCCCGATGACGAAAACAATGCGACAAAAGAAGAGGAAAACAACTGATGTTTTATTATATTTCAGGAATTCTTGCCCACAGAGAAGCCGGTCTTGCCGTAATTGACTGCGGCGGTGTCGGCTACAAGCTTACAGTTTCGCAAAATACCCTTGCAGAGCTTGACCGTACGGCGTCGCGCACGGATAAAGTTAAACTTTTCACCCACATGGCAGTACGCGAAGATGATGTGGAATTGTTTGGATTTTATACCGAAGAAGAACTTTCAACTTTCAAACTTTTGCTTACCGTTTCGGGCGTTGGACCTAAAGCAGCAATGGGCGTTTTATCTGCATTTACCCCGGAGGGGCTTGCGAGAGCAGTTACAACTGAAGATACAAAAGCTATTTCGCGTGCCAACGGTATCGGCGCAAAAGGCGCAGCACGCATTGTACTTGAACTCAAGGACAAGCTTTCATATGTTGAAAGCGGAGAACCTATAGTCAGTACCAAAATCGCCGCCGCTTCTCCAAAGTCAAGCAGCAAGCTTACCGAGGCCGCCGAAGCACTGGCAGCTCTCGGATACAGCCGAGCTGAGATCAATTCGGTACTTGCAAAAATCAATACTGACAAAATGGAATCCGGCGATATAATACGCGCAGCACTTGCGCAGTTCATGAAATAAAGGAGTAGGCTATGGATAACTTCTACAGCGAAGACTTTGACTTTGAAAACCGAATAGTTGACTCCTCATATACCCCCATGGATACAGACGTAGAGCTTTCACTGCGTCCCAAAACTTTGGACGACTATGTAGGTCAGGCAAAAGCAAAAGACAATCTTAAAATTTATATTGACGCTGCTAAAATCCGTGGAGAAAGTCTTGATCACGTTTTGCTCTACGGTCCTCCCGGTCTTGGTAAAACCACACTTTCAAACATTATCGCGGCAGAAATGGGCGTAAACATCCGCACAACTTCCGGTCCTGCCATTGAAAAGCAGGGCGACCTTGCCGCATTGCTTACAAACCTTTCAGAGGGCGATGTGCTTTTCATCGACGAAATTCACCGTCTTCCACGCACAGTTGAAGAGATCCTTTATCCGGCAATGGAGGACTATGCACTTGACATAATCGTTGGCAAAGGTCCTTCTGCGCGCTCTATCCGTATTCCGCTTGCACGTTTTACGCTTATCGGCGCAACTACCCGCGCAGGTCAGCTTACTACTCCTCTGCGCGACCGTTTTGGCGTGCTTTTAAAGCTTGAACTTTACACCACCGAGGAACTTGCCTCGATTGTAAAGCGCTCCGCTGAAATTTTAAATGTCGAGCTTGATGAAGCCGGTGCTGTTGAAATTGCATCGCGCTCACGCGGCACACCTCGTATAGCCAACAGACTTCTCAAACGCGTGCGCGATTTTGCAACCGTAAAAGCCAACGGCAAAATCACAGAGTCCGTTGCCAAAGAAGCTCTTGCCGCGCAGGAAATAGACGAGCTCGGTCTTGACAACACCGACCGCAGAATGCTTGAAGCAATTATAAAATTCTATGGCGGCGGCCCTGTTGGTCTTGATACTCTTGCTGCAACCGTAGGTGAAGAAGCAATCACGCTTGAAGACGTGTATGAACCGTATCTCATGCAAATCGGTTTTCTTTCGCGCACTCCTCGCGGAAGATGTGTAACTCGCCTTGCTTATGAGCATCTCGGTATTCCCTACCGTGCCCCAAAAAGTGAATCATCAAGCACTCAACCTACTTTTTTTGACGGTGGTGAAGAAGTATGAACGAAGTTTTAAAGCAGTTATATAGCAGAAAATCGGTACGTGTTTTCACAGACAAAGAGATTTCCGCCGATGATAAGGCGCTGATTTTGCGTGCAGCGGTTGAAGCGCCTACTGCCGGAAATCAGCAACTTTATACGATAATTGATGTAACAGACCAAGCAATAAAAGAAAAACTTGCAGTTTCATGCGACAATCAACCGTTTATTGCATCAGCTAAAATGGTACTTGTGTTCTGCGCTGACTGTAAAAAATGGTATGATGCATTTGTTGATGCAGGCTGCAAGCCGAGAAAGCCCGGTGTTGGCGACCTGATGCTTGCTGTAAGCGACACAAATATTGCCGCGCAGAATGCAGTTTGCGCTGCCGAGAGCCTTGGTATTGGCTCATGTTATATCGGCGATATCATGGAAAACTGTGAAATTCAACGTGAGATTCTCGATTTACCAAGATATGTATTTCCTGCTGCAATGCTTGTTTTTGGCTACCCGACCGAACAGCAATTGAACCGCGCAAAGCCGGAACGTGCAGATATGGAGCATATTGTGCATGAAAACAGTTACCGCGAAATGGATGGCAATGAGCTTCGCCGTTTGTTCGGTAAAAAGCCACTTGAAAAAGAATATACCGATTGGATGAAGGCATTTTGCGAGAGAAAATACAACTCGGATTTTTCGCGAGAAATGACTCGCTCGGTTAAAGAGTTTTTGAAAGATTTTGAATAATGAAAAAGGTTGTCATTATCGGTTGTCCGGGAAGCGGAAAAAGCACATTTGCCCGTGCCCTTCACTCAAAAACCAACATCCCACTGTTTCACCTCGACATACTTTATTGGAATCCCGATAAAACTACAGTTGAGAAATCCATATTTTTGCAAAGGCTTAAAAACGTGCTTGACAAAGACGAGTGGATAATCGACGGAAACTACGCTTCAACAATGGAATCGCGAATTGAGCATTGTGACACTGTTTTCTTTTTGGATTTTTCCACTGATGTCTGCCTTGACGGGCTAAAAGAAAGGCGCGGGAAACCGCGCTCTGACATGCCGTGGGTGGAAAGCGATGTTTTAGATGAAGATTTTATTGAGTTTGTAAGGAGCTACAACACCGAAAGCAGACCTAAAGTATTGGATTTGCTTGAGAGATTCAATGATAAAAACATCGTTGTTTTTCACTCCAGAAGTGAAATGGATGAGTATATTGAAGCATTATAAAAAGACCGCTACCGCGGTCTTTTTTGTTATTCACAGATCAGAGCGCCGTCGCCCTACTCACCTGCAAAAATTTCAAGCAATTTGAACTTTAATTTATATGTCGGCTTTTCTAAACGCATGAGGTTGTATTCCCTTTTTGAAAGTCCACATTCCTCAAATACCTTTGCGCCATCCTCGGTTGCAGTGCCAAGGCAGAGCGGCGGAAAAAGCACACACCAATAGTTTTGCCCTTCTGCCTCGCCTAGCCGGATACATAAAGCTGTATAATTTCCTCTCGGCAAACTGTACTCGCCATATGTTTTTGTCGGAAAATAACTCTCTTCTATGCTAACCTTGGCCGTATAGCCGGCAACTTCTTGCAAGTATTCATTTACATCTTTCTCAATTTCCGGCAACATTTTTTCGGCCGCGGCGAGTGCTTCATTTTTATTTTTATACTTTGAAAGCACAGAAGAATACTTTTCAAGCACTGTATCTCGCACGGAAAGCTTGATTTGTTGGTCGATTTCGCTATCCGAATTTGCAATTACATGAAATCTCACAACATCATTATATACGCTTCCCTCTGCGGCAAAACATATTAAGTACAAAAACACGCACAAAACAGTCAACAATGAAAAAATCTTAAAAAAACGCAAAGAATATGACCTCCGTAAAATGTAATGTCATAGTCTTTGCGTTTTATTTAAAAATT
>SVRG01000131.1 GCA_015064965.1 Oscillospiraceae bacterium | reverse complement strand
CCCATACCCTAAAGCGTATCAACAGCCGAGGCAGTTGATACGCTTTGGGGTATGGGGCTTGTCAGCGGTACAAGTGCCACCAAATACAGCCCGGCACAAACGCTCACGCGTGCGCAGGTCTGCACTATGATGGTTCGCGCAATGGGGCTTGAAAAATATGCAGAGAGCTATGTAAATCAGAGCCTTTTCACCGACGTAAAGAGCGGTATGTGGCATGCAGGATATGTAAATCTTGCGTACCGTGAGGGGATAATCAAGGGATACGGAAACGGAAAGTTCGGCCCTGACGATACGGTAACATACGGCCAGTTTGTTACCATTCTGCTTCGATTGCTTGGTTATACCGAGAGCGATATCGGTAAAATATGGCCGAATGACTATATTGTTTTTGCAGCGGATAAGGAGCTTGACGAGGGCACAGATCTTGATGCAAACGATGCGCTTTCGCGCGCAGATGCGGCAATTCTGCTTTATAATACGATTCTGACAAAAGCAAAGGGCGCTTCTGTAAAGTTTTATACCACGCTAAACGGCTATGCTTCCTCCGCCATAGCGATAATTCTTGATAATAATGACACAACGTCCAAAGAGGGAGACCTCTATGCACTTGTGATTGGTGCAAGCGGCGTTGAAATGAAGTATTTTGAACAGAAAAACAGACTGGCAGACGGATTTGTCGGCGCGTTTGGCGAATTGCTTTTCAATCCTTCGGGCGAGGTAATAGGCTTTATCTCTGAGGACATGGATTTTTTGGATATTGTTGTTTCCAAGGCGAAAATTTCGGGAATTACCGATATATCGGGCAAAACATATAAGATTTCAAGCAGTACGCCCGTTATCAGTGACGGCAGCCTTTACGTTTACGGTGAAACCGGATATGTAAAGGTTAATTCCCATCTTAACCAGTCCGCACGCTTTTATACCGATGACAAGGGCGATGTTAAATACATCTATCTTACAACAGGCGTAAGCGCAAAGGATACAAAGGTTGCGGTAGCCGCGCTTGATACCGCCGCGCTGGAACTTGAGGAAAAACTCGGTATAAAGCAGAAGTATTACCATGTGGTAAAAAACGGAGTACAGACAACAAAAGATTCACTTTCAAAGTACGATGTTGCGTATTTTGATGAAATGACAAGCACTCTCCGCGCAAGCGATTACAGAATTACCGGATATATCAGCGCCGCTGCCCCCTCGGTAAATGCGGCTGCAAGTATAACGGTTTCGGGCTGCGAGATAAGCGTGCTTGAATGTGCGCATGAAACGCTTGCAAGTTTTACTCTCGGCGACTGTGTTACACTGCTTTTAACCGATGAGGGAAGTGTCGCAGCCGCTTATCCGGCAGATGAACTTAACACTGAGATGTTCGGAGTGCTTTCTTTGGATGGAAACTCTGTTACACTTTGCCACAGCGGACTTGTTATAACTCCAAACGACATTTCGGCAAACCCTGCACTCAATGGCTCTCTTGTTAAAATTGACGCTTTTGATCAGGATAGAATGGACTGTATCGCCGTCAGCAAAAATGTTTCCAAAAACGATGTGATTGATATAAAAGCAAACACTCTCGGCGGCAAAAAACTCGCTGCCGGATGTGCGATTTATGAGTGGGGCGGCTCCGGTTATGTGTATAGCCTTGAGGGTGAGCTGCAGAAGAGTTCGACCGACTTTTCGGCAATTTACCATACCGATACTATTGGCGCCCAGTATATAAGCTACTATCATGTAAATGCTATTGGTGAGGTTGACATCATCGTGTTAAATGATGTTACCGGCAACTATTATGAGTACGGTAAACTCTCTTTTTACAGTGATGAAGAAGGTGTGCTGAGCTACAAGGGAATAACCGTGACCAATGACAAGTATCCCAAAGAGAGCACAAAGTATATTTATACACTCTCCGGTGCAACTTCATATGGCGGAATCGCACTTGGTAACTACAGCAAAAATTATCAAAAGGTTGCTTCGGTTGCAAAGCTTACCGAGGTTAAAGATTTGACTGCAGATTCGTTTTATCTTAACAGCGAGGACGAGTGGTATGTAAATCTTCCAAAGGCAAAAATACCTGTCAGTGAAAACGTAAAGGTGTATATCAAGCCCACGGACAAGTGGCAGAGCGGGGAAGAAGGCTTGCTTGTTGCACTTTCCAGCGAGCTGAAGATAACCGTTTATTATGACCGCACGGTGCCCAGCGGTGCCATGGTGCGAATAATTGTTATTGAATAAAAAAGAGTCTGCTTTGCAGACTCTTTTTTATTCAAGGTAGTCGGACGGAGCAACGCCGTAGTATTTTTTAAACACGCGGGAAAAATAGCTTGTGCCGGAAAAGCCGAGATAATCAGCAGCCTGGTTTACATTCATATATGTACTCGACAAAAGGTATGCCGCATGGCGCATGCGCAAATCAAGGATGTAATCGTTAATAGTGGTGTTCATATGCTTTTTGAAAATGCGCATACAGTATTGCTTTGACAAGTTCATTTGCCTGCAGATATCTTCAAGCGTGATCGGGCTTGTATAGTTTTCTTTTATGTATGTGAGGATTTTGTTTACCTGCAATGGCAGGTTGTCATCCGAGCGGAATTTTTCGCAAAACGCCTGCGAAATATGAAACATGATTTCAGAAAACTGAATGGCGAGCAAAAGTTGCTGCTTGCTTTCGTAATTAAGGCGCGTATTTACGCATTTTCTCACAAGCAATTCAATGTTTTGCGCCTGATTCCCAAGCGAAACCTTATAGTCAAAGAGCAGCTTGCGGTCCTTGTCCTCATCAAAATTTGTAAGACCGTATGACGGCTTTCCCTGTGGAATGTCGTCAAACGGTTTTATTTCTTCTGCCGGAATCTGGCATTCTTCAACATCGCCGTTGAAGTGAAAGAATGTATATTCGCAAAAACTGTGTGTGTGCGGTGCATAGAGAACTTCTTTTGGAACAATGCCGACATCGCCTTTTTTAAACTCGTATTCTCTGTTTTCTATTTTAAAGCGGCAGCTTCCTGAATGAAAAATAACCAGCAGATTTACAGGCATGGCGCGCCCACTGTGGCTCCAACCGTCCTTTTCGGTAACACGTCCCGTCATTGTAACTACGGGTAGTTTTGCAAAATCGTAAGAAAGCATATTTTCCTCCATGTATTTCTTATATTCTATTATACATATCTTTAGAGCAAACACAAGGGAAAAGGTTGATTTTGTTTCATATTTTACAACAATTTTATATCATAGTGTATTGCAGAAGAATTTGTCATGTATTATAATATATTTGTAAAGTTTTTGCAAAAAACAATTTGAAAATTAAAAAAAATTGATAAATTTAACAAGGAAGGGTGCATATTATGTTACTTCAAACAAAAAACCTGAGCTTTGCAGTCAACGAAAACGGTACCGATGCAGGTTTCATTATTACAGGTAAAGAGTCTGCAGCAGTCCGCACATCCGACTATTTCCGTCTTATTCTTGATGACGGACTTCGCACCGAGATTCCGGTTATGTCGCACAAACAGACCGGTGTAGCCAAAATGGTTGGTGACAAGATGGTTATTACATATGACAAACTTGTCAGCGAATACGGCGACACATACGATGTTGTGCTCACCGTTACCGTTGAAATTGAAAACGGTATGCTTAAGTTTAC